>CAKUSI010000437.1 GCA_934678955.1 uncultured Austwickia sp.
ACCCCGAGCCGTTGCCAGACGGCCACCCGTTGTGGGCGTGCCCTCATCTCATCCTGAGCCCCCACGTCGGCGGCAACATCCTGATCGACGACGAGACCCTGTCCTCCTTCATCGCCGACCAGGCCAACCGCCTTGCCTCCGGGGGCGAGCCGCTGCATCGGGCAGCGCCCGAGTACTACGCCTGGTAGCGGCCCGTCCCACGGAGCCTTGCGAAAGGCATCTGCGGAAAGCACCTGCGGTCACCTCGCGGTGGCGCCGCTCCGACCTCGGTGCACACCCACCTCGGCGGGGAGAGCCGCGCACCAGACCCTGTGGATGACGGATCATGCTCCTGCCTGCTTGGGAAGTATCGGCTCATGAACCGTTCCTCCGTCGGACGCACCAGTCGACGCCGCCGCCTCGGTTCGGCCGATGTGCGGATGGCCGTGATCGCCGCTGGCGGCGTCGCCGGTTACGGCGAGCTCGTCGCGGCCTCCTCGAAGCGAGCCGTGGAGCACGCCCTGCGAGCTGGCGACCTCGTGCGCGTGGCACGCGGGTTCTACTCGCTGCCCGCCGCGCCGGAGGTCACGGCCGGAGGCGGTCCCGCCGGTCGGCATGTGCTAGACACCTCGGCGCGGTCATCGGAGCGCGCCGAGCGCGCGTACGCCCACCGCCGCATCGCCCGCTCCCACGCGGCGGTCCTCTCGCACCGCAGCGCTGCGGAGTACCACCAGCTTCCTCTCCTGAAGGATCCCGACCGGCCGGAGGTGATCGTCATCCGGGGTCGCCGGGCCACGCGCGAACTGCGAGCCCAGGCCGATGTCCGATACCGCTCCCTGCTCCCCGACGAGCACCAGGATTGCGTCACCACCCCAGCGCGCACCGTCCTGGATTGCGCCGCCGACCTGCCCTTCCCTGAAGCACTGGCCGTCGCCGACTCCGCGCTCCGCTCCACCGACGACCACGCTCCGCTGGCCCCACGGGAAGAGCTGCTGCTGGGAGTCGATGCGATGGCCACGCAGGTACGCCCGCAGGTCCGCCGCCTGATCGCACTGGCGGATGGCCGCGCGGCCAACCCTTTCGAGTCGGGGCTGCGCGCGATCGCCCTTCAGGTCGAAGGGGCCAACTTCATCCCGCAGTACCCCATCGCGAGCTTCGACGCGACGCACACGGTCGATCTGGCCGATAAGGAACTGCGTCTCGCGCTGGAGGCAGACAGCTACACGTGGCACGGCAATAGAGCTGGCTTCGAGCGCGACTGCCGGCGCTACACCTGCCTGACCGTCGACGGCTGGATGGTCCTGCGGTTCACCTGGAGCATGATCATGCGTTCCCCGGATTGGGTGCGCGCGGTCATCGAGGCGGCCGTGGCACATGCGCGAGGGCGACTCGCATGTCCGCGATGCCTCCATATCGTCGCTTAATGTTCCGAGCGACCTACTCGATCGAGCATCTCACTGAATGAGATCGTTCCTACCTGCGGTTTTGTCATCACGTCAAGGGGCAACTCGCGATCGAGTAGGTCGCTTGGAACACATCCCACGATCCGGACAGGAGAACGCCTGTCCCAGAGGCCTTCGCCGGTCGCGAGGGATGTATCCCGACGGAGCTCTCCGGCCAAGGCGGTGGAAGCCGACGCCGGGGCGCGCGAAGATGGACCCCGAGCACGCAGGACGCTCCGACCATAAGGGCGCGCCCAGCCAACGGATCGAAACTGGTCCGATCAGGATGGCTAGCCCACCCGCGGCCCCACCCGCGGCCACGGCCGCAGACCTTCATCCCGACGGTCGCCGCCACTTCGGCCGGTCCGCGTCCAACAGCTGCAACGACGAGTGAAGGACGCGCCATGAAGACCCTCATCACCAACGGGACCATCTGCCTGGAGGGCGAGGTCGTGAAGGCCGACCTGGCGATCCGCGACGAGAAGGTCGAGGCGATCGGGTCCGGTTTCGAGGCGGGCGAGTTCGACACGGTCATCGATGCGGCCGGCAAGTACGTCGTGCCCGGCGGCGTCGACGCCCACACCCACATGGCGCTGCAACAGACCCCGAAGTACCGCGCCTGCGACGACTTCTTCGACGGCGGCGCCGCGGCGGCCTGCGGCGGGACCACCACGATCATCGACCACATGGGCTTCGGCGAGCCGGGTTGCACGCTCGAGTCACGCTTCGAGGAGTACCTCGGCCTCGCCGAGCGCTGCCCCATCGACTACAGCTTCCACGGCGTCTTCCAGCACGTGAACGACGACGTCCTGGCCGAGTTGGAGCGTCTGGTGACGGACAAGGGCTACCAGAGCTACAAGGCCTACACCACCTACGGCTTCCCCATCCACGACGACGGGCTCCTGGCGATCCTGCAGGTCATGAAGCGCACGGACGGGCTGCTCACCGTCCACTCCGAGAACGACGCGATCTGCAACACGCTGCGCCAGCAGTTCGCGGACCAGGGCCTCCTGGCGCCGATCTACCACGCCCTGTCCCGCCCGAACGCCGCCGAGGCCGAGGCGGTCGGCCGGCTCGTGCAGCTCGCCAAGGTCGCCGACGACGCGCCCCTCTACATCGTCCACATGTCCGCCCACGAGAGCCTGGAGCCGGTCCGCGCCGCCCGCGCGGCCGGGCAGCAGAACATCTTCGTGGAGACCTGCACGCAGTACCTGACCCTCACCGACCGCCTCTTCTCCGAGGGCGGCCCGAGCAAGGGCATCCTCTACATGCTGGCGCCGCCGCTACGTAAAGAGATCGACAACGCGGAGCTGTGGAAGGCGCTCGCCGAGGGGGACGTGCAGGTGGTCGCCACCGACCACTGCCCGTTCAAGCCCGAGCAGAAGCTGGAGCACGTCGACGACTACCGCGGCGCCCCCGGCGGCCTGTCCGGCGTGGAGGAGCGCATGCCGATCCTGTTCTCCGAGGGGGTCGGCAAGGGCCGCCTCAGCCTGGAGCGGTTCGTGCAGGTCACGGCGGCAAACCCGGCGCGGATCTTCGGCATGTACCCCACCAAGGGCACCCTGCTCCCCGGCAGCGATGCGGACGTGACGATCATCGACCCGCACCGCAGCCGCGTCTTCGCCAAGGACAACCTGCGCACCACGGCCGGGTACTCCCCCTACGAGGGCCTGCAGGTCGACTGCGTCATCGA
>CAKUSI010000438.1 GCA_934678955.1 uncultured Austwickia sp.
GCGGAAGGACGTATGACCCCTTCGGCGATGGTTCGGAGAACGACGCCTACGTCCCGCGTGCCTTTGACGGCGACCTCTCCACGCGGTGGGTGTCCGAGCAGTACTACTCCCAGCCCTCCTGGGGCGGCGCCGACAACCAGGGCGTCGGCGTGGTCTTCCGGATGCCCCGGGACACCCGCTTGAGCACCGTCACCCTGGAGTTCGGCAGGACCCCGCAGACGGCGACCGTCTACGTCGGCAACTCCCCCCGGGACCTGTCGTCCGCGACGCGCGTCGGCGCTGTCGAGGACGCTTCCGGCAGCGTCACGCTCCCGGTGACGGACGCCCCGGCGGCGGAATACGTCTACGTGTGGTTCACCAAGGCCGTCCAGGAGGGCGGCTCCTGGCGGGTGTCCCTCTACGAGATCCGGCTCGAAAGCTGAGCACGAGATCCTCCTCGTGGGCTGACCGCCTCCGCCGCGGGGAACCAACATCCCTTCCGGGACGTCGATCAGCGTGGTAGGACTTCGGTCGGGAGCTGCGCCAACGCTCGCCGAGCAAGTCCGACGAGGCCCGACCCCGGTCGTGCCTGACGCCCCCGGCCCCGTCGTCGCGGAAGGTGAACTGTGTCCGAGCCGCCGCACCCCCACGGACCCAGCAACGGGGATCACGATCCGACCGGGGTCCATGAACTCCTCTCCCACCTGCGGCCTCCCGCAGAGGCACCCCCCGAACTGGTAGAGCGGATCCAGGCCAGCCTCCGCGACGAGCAGCGCCATCGGGAGCAGCACCGACACACGCCCCCGTACGCGTTGTTCGCGGGCCGGTCTGCACGTCCCGGCGCGCGGGGACTTCTGCTCGCGGGCGCGGGGGTGACCGGTTGCGCGCTCCTCGTCGCAGGTACGACGATCCTGCCCACCCAGTGGCCCGGCATGGTGGCCCATCTGACGAACGCGCCCGCCCACGCATCCGCCTCGGTCGAGAGCACGCCCCGGACGCAGACGGTGGCCAGGGGAGCGGCACACATCCGCGTGAGCGGCACGAACTACACGGTCACCGGGCTCACGAGGCAGGCCGCCGATCTGCGTGACGGGGGAGCACGCGCCGTTGGGGGACCAGCAACGCTCCGATCGGGTCCGATCGTGACCCAGGCAGGCCTGTCCTCCTGTCTGTCCGCGCTGGACCTTCCCGGGGACGCCCTCGCGTGGGTGGATGTCGCCAGGTACGCCGGCGAGCCCGCGGCGATCATCGTCACGCGGGACGGCGGCGCCGATCAGGTCCGCGTCGTCTCCCTGCGGTGCCAGGAGGGCGACCCGGGACTTCGGGCGGGTCCGCTCCCTCTCTGAGCTCCGGAAGAACCTCGCCGGATCGAGCGTTGGATACTCCTAGGGTGTCCGCGCCGTCGTGCGCGCCGCGCCGTGAATCCATACGCCGTGAATCCATACGCCGAGGGCTCAGACCCTGCCCCCCACTGAAGGAGCAATCCGTCACCGTGAGTACGGACGTTCGCAATCTGATCATCATCGGCTCCGGTCCAGCCGGATACACCGCAGCCATCTACGCGGCCCGAGCCAGCCTCGCGCCCCTGGTCTTGACGGGTTCGATCGACGCCGGTGGAGCTCTCATGACCACCACCGACGTGGAGAACTTCCCCGGGTTCCCCGAGGGCATCATGGGCCCCGATTTGATGGACAACATGCAGGCGCAGGCCACCCGCTTCGGTGCCGAGTTGATCGCGGACGACGTCACGGCCGTGGACCTGACGGGCGAGGTCAAGACCGTGACCGACGGGTCCGGCGCCCAGCATCGTGCGAAGGCCGTGATTCTTGCGATGGGCTCCGCCTACCGCAAGCTCGGCCTCGAGGACGAACAGCGCCTGTCCGGGCGCGGCGTGTCCTGGTGCGCCACCTGCGACGGCTTCTTCTTCCGCGACCAGGACATCGCGGTCGTCGGTGGCGGGGACTCGGCGGTCGAGGAGGCTACCTTCCTGACCAAGTTCGCGCGGAGCGTCACGATCGTGCACCGTCGCGACGAGCTGCGGGCGAGCAAGATCATGGCCGACCGTGCGCATGCGAACGACAAGATCAAGTTCGCCTGGAACTCCGAGGTGAGCGCCATCCACGGGCAGGACAAGCTCACCGGCGTGACGTTGCGCGACACGGTGACCGGCGAGGAGCGGGAGCTCGCGGTGACGGGGCTGTTCGTCGCCATCGGCCACGACCCCCGCAACGAGTTGATCACCGGCCAGGTTGAGCTCGATGAGGGCGGGTATGTGCTCTGCGAGGGCCGCTCCACCCGTACGAACCTTCCTGGTGTGTTCGCCTGCGGCGATCTGGTCGACCACACGTATCGGCAGGCGATCACCGCCGCCGGCACGGGATGCTCGGCCGCGCTCGACGCGGAGCATTACCTGGAGGATCTTCACAGCGCGCGGGGGTGACAGGCGCGCCGGCCGGCGGTGCATCGCCGAACGGCCTGGTAGGACCAAGGAGTCCGCACGACAGCCTGCGCTAGAGCCCCCGCCCCCGAAGCGACCCGGTGTGAGCCGCCGTCAGGAAGCGCCTCTATCTCCTGACGACACAACGGCCACCGGAGCAACGATCCCAGCGAACGAACCCGAACAGCCCTGACGGAAAGGAACCACATCGTGGGAGCAGTGACCGAAACCACCGACGCGACGTTCGCCGAGGACGTCCTGAAGGCCGACGGCCCCGTCCTCGTGGACTTCTGGGCCGAGTGGTGCGGCCCCTGCCGCAAGGTGGCCCCCATCCTGGAGGAGATCGCGGCCGAGCACGGCGAGAAGCTCAAGATCGTCAAGCTCGACATCGAGGCCAACCAGGCGACGGCAGCCCAGTACGGCATCGTCAGCATCCCCACCATGAACGTCTTCCAGGGCGGCGAGGTGGTGAAGTCCATCACCGGCGCGCGTCCCAAGCCCATGATGCTCAAGGAGCTGGCCGACTTCATCGGTTAGGTCTCTCGCCACCGCGGGAGACTGGGGCCGCGAGAGAGCGTTGTCTGGCAGCGGGCCACCCGCAAAGGGCGGCGATGTTTCACGTGAAACATCGCCGCCCTTGTTCGTGCCCCTGGGCCACACCCGCGCCGCCACGCTCTTCAGGAAGACGAG
>CAKUSI010000439.1 GCA_934678955.1 uncultured Austwickia sp.
GCCCGTGAGCGGGTCCTGGCCGTGGCCGATGAGTCGTCGGAGATGCTCCTCGGTGACTTCGTCGCCGACCTTGAGCTCGGTGTCGAGGCTGGCGACGCCGGAGCCGAGCCAGTAGCCGGGCGGGGTGCCCTCCTCTGCGTAGTAGCGAGTCAGCGGACTACGCAGGGACCTGTCCCCGTCTCCCACCGCGACCGTACGCAGCAGGTAGTCGACCCCCTGGCCGGTATGCATCGACTTGATCGTCACGGTCACCACGACCACCTCCATTCAGGAGGTAGGTGTGAGGGCGGGACCGCCGCTGCGTTCGGCTGTCAGCCGGGGACGGGCGACCTCGGTTGCAAGAAGCGTGAACAAGGTCAGAGGAGGCGGAGGAGCGGGACGGGCGGAGGCTCAGGAGCCAAGAAAAGGACAATGAGGAAGTGGACGAGCAGGAAGACGATGAGCAGAAGAAGCGAGAGACGCGGGTAGAGACAGGCGGGACGAGAGAATGGCGCCCGTGAGCACCCTGGCCGACGCCGTACTCCCGCTGATCCGCACGCGGTCCGACCTTTACCGCTACAGCGCCGCCAACGCGCACGGCCGGGACATGCACGAGGCGGTCGACATCTTGGAGGCCGCGATCCCGACGACCCATCCGGGCGAGATCTACTCGGTCACGCACAAGGCGCTCGCGTCGTCGCTGAAGGTGATCGCGCGTGCGGACGATTCCAGCGGCATCATCGGCGACGCTTGCCGCAGGTTGCTGGAACTGCACCCGCGGGCGGCTGCCGCGGCTCGGACGCCGGTCGGGAAGCTGATCGACTGGATGATGAAGTTCCAATTTGATGACGACGAGGTCGACTACTTCGAACTCGACCCGGTGGCGTACGCGCCGGCCCTCGGCGAGGTCGGCATGGCGTCGTACCGGAAGCGGCTGGCCGAGATCGAGGCGAGGCTCGGTCCTCGACCCGCCGAGCGGTGGAACTCCGGCCACTCCCACGAGTGGTTCACCCTGGACTGGAACGCCCAGCGGCTCGCCGTGCTCGATCACGACATCGACGCGATCATCCGCACCCACGCCAAGGACCGGAAGGTCGCGGCGTGGTTGGAGGACACCGCCGAGGCGTTCGAGGAGATCGGCGAGATCGACCTCGCCATCGACTGGGCGAAGCAGGCCACCGACTTCGACCGCGGTCACCAGTCACTCAAGGCCGCGGACTACTGGTGCCGACTCCTGGAAGAACATCGGCCGGACGAGGCGCTGGACGCCCGGCTCTCGGTGTTCCGCAAGTGGCCCTCGTCGACCTCAGCGGCTCGGTTGCACAAGGCCGCTGGCAAGGCGTGGCCCGGCTTCCGCGACGAGGTGGTCACGACGCTGGCCGCGAGTCCGAGCGACGCGGTGCTCTTCGCATTGCTGACACTGAAGGAGCCCGAGTTCGCGTGGAACCTCGCGCACTCGCTCGCCCTCGACAGCGACCACACGTGGAGTGAACTGGTGAAGGCGTACGAGAAGGTCGACCCGATCGCTGTGCTGCCTCTCCACCAGCGTCTTGTTGAGAACGAGCTGGTCGAGGCAGCCGCACAGCACTACCGGCTCGCAGCGCGGCGGCTGGCGAAGATGCGGAGACTCGCTGCAGGTTCCGCGCACGAGGCCGAGGTCGATGGGTTGATCGCCGAGCTGCGCGAGATCCATCGCCGCCGGCCACGGCTGCAGCAGGAGTTCGACCGCGCCGGGCTGCCATGACGGGCGGGACCGGGGGAGGCGGCGCTACTGGTGACCACGACGTGGCTTGATGCCCCGCGTGACCCTCACATGCGGCGGAAGCGGCTCGTCGGGGTCGACGAGTGCCTCTGCAGCCTCGACGGCTTCGGCCTCGGCCGCGATGATCTCTTCGATGGGGCGACCCGACCGCTTCTTCTCCTCGAGCCTCCCCATCAGCTTCTGCCGCAGACCAGGCTCTGGCGGAAGCTCCCGTTCGTGCCGAGCTCGTGCTTCCTCGCCGAGCCTCTCCTGCTCGGCGACGTACGCATTGATCTGCTCCTCGTGCCGGAGGTAGTAGCCGAGCAGGATGTGGATGTCAGCGAGCTCAAGCGATGGGTAGCTCTTGTGGATCGCCTCGGCCGAGCGGCCGCGCCGATACGCGTGAACGATGATCTCGAGGGCGATGCGATGCCCGACGATCATCAGGCGCCCATGCTCGTCCCGCCGGAGCGGCACCGGCTCGGGCTCGATCGTCATGTCACGCATGCGACCACCTTGCGCTCCTCCACCAGTCTCGCCAACTGACTTTGCCGGACAGACCATTCGGCGATGCCGGTCAGAATAGACGGATCTGATCGAGGAGGCCTTGGGCCGCGGTAATGATCGCCTGCGCATTGTCGACAGCTTCAGCAGCCTCGTCCTGCGTGGCGTCGTTGCCGGGGCTCTCGGGATACTCGAGCTCGTTGCGCCGACGACGGAGCGCGCCGAACTGGCGGAAGCCAGGACCGAACTGCGCCCGGACGGCCTGTTCGACGGCGTAGTGGCCGCCCTTCGTCGTAGGTCGAAGGCCCTGATGGGCCAGCAACGAAGTCAAAGCCTGCCGTGACGCGTCGTAGGCCAGCACGAACGCCGAATCGGGGTCGGTCTCGACCGCTGATCGAGCCGTCGTCAACGTGACAGTCGCCTTCTCGAGCAGACGCTCGCCGTTGGCAGCGGCGCCGGTCAGCTTCTGCAGTTCGCCAGCCGCCAGCAGCGCCTCGACGTCGGACTCGCCGCGCTTCCAGCGGGCCATCAGGAGTTCACCGGCTCACGCGAGTCGAGCACCGTCACATGTGCGGTCTCCTTGATCTGGGCGACAAGCGAATCCTCCGGATCAGCCCACTGCTCCACCGTTCGCACGACCGGGTTGACCTCGATCCCCAGACGCGCGTTCGCTCGGTCGGCAGCGTCGTAGAGGTCGGCGCGATCGACCTTGCCCACGACGAGCACGTCGATGTCGTTGGGCGGCGGCCCCGCCTGGCCTTGATAGCGAGCAGCCCACGATCCGAAGATCACGACCTGCTCGGCGCCGTCGATCGCGAACTCCTCGGCGATGACGGCCCGCGGCCCGAAGGTGACCTCCAACAGTTGCGTCAGTG
>CAKUSI010000440.1 GCA_934678955.1 uncultured Austwickia sp.
CCAACTCGTACGCGGTCAACGTCAACTCGTCGGGATCGGCCAACCAGTACGCCGGAGTCCCGGCCCGCTCATACCGCTCGAACTTCAGATTCCGATCCACCACCCGACTGCCCGGCGACAAGATCTCCACCGCCAACTCCGGACGACCCCGCACACCCCGCCGCTCGATCCGGTCCCGCCGGGCCACCAGCAGATCCGGTTGGACGACGGTCCGGTCATCGAGAACCACGTCGAAGGGAGCCGCCAGAAGCGTGAGGTAGGCGGGACAGGTCGACAGGAGCTGCCGGATCAGCCCCATCTGGCACTGTTGATGCCCAAAGACCGGCGAGGGCGTCACGACCAGCGCCCCGTCGACGACCTCGTACCGATGCCCGTCGTCCGGCAGGTCCGCCAGGTCAGCACGGCTCCACTCCCGGCCCCGCAACACCGACGACGTCATACCCACCATGCTGCCCGTCTCAGAGCTCGCGCAGGTAGCAGAGCATCCGGAACTCCTCGTCCGGTTCGATGCAGATGAAGCCGTGTCGCTCGTAGAAGCGCCGCGCGTCGGCGTCGACCTCGTCCACGTTGATGTGCAACTCCCGCGCGCCGCGTCGGCGCACGTGGTCTACGGCCTGGAGCAGCATCTCGGTGCCGATGCCGTGGTCGCGCCGGCCCGGCACGACGTACAGCTCCTCCAACTGCGCGAGGGGACCGTCCCAGTACGGGGTGGGACGCAGCGTCACGAACGCGAAGCCGACAGCCGTCCCACTGCTGCGTGCAGTCCCGCTCCCGCCGGCCTCCCGCGCGAGGAGCACCAGCACGTCCACCCGACGCAGCAGTGCAGCGAACCGCGCGGCGAACTCGCCTGCCCCCGTTGACGGGGAGTCGAACTCGGCGTTGAAGTCGGCCAGCAGGCGCCCGACCGTCCCGGCGTCGTCGGGGCCGGCCACCAGGACCTTCCGGCGGACCTGCACAAGCGGCTTCTCAGGACGTCGCCGCCGCGAACCCCCGGTCGAGGTCGGCGATGATGTCGTCGATGTGCTCGATGCCGACGGCGAGGCGCACCAGACCGGGCGTCACGCCCGCAGCGAGGCGGTCCTCGTCGCTTCCCTGGCTGTGCGTGGTCGACGCGGGGTGGATCACCAGGGAGCGGACGTCGCCGATGTTGGCGACCAGCGAGTGCAACTCCAGGCCGTCGACAAACTTCTTGCCGGCCTCCAGGCCGCCGTCGATCTCGAAGGAGATCACCGCGCCCGAGCCCAGCGGCGTGTACTTGTCCGCCAGCTCGCGGTTGCGGCCCTCGCCCGTCGAGGCGTAGAAGACCTTCTTGACCTGCGGGTGCCCCGCCAGGTAATCGGCGACCTTGCGGGTGTTCTCGACGTGCCGCTCGACGCGCAGGGACAGCGTCTCGATCCCCTGCTGGATCAGGAACGCGTTGAACGGGGAGATGGCCGAGCCCATGTCGCGCAGCAGCTCCACGCGGGCCTTGAGGATGTACGACAGATTCGCCCCGAACGCGCTGCCGACGCCGAGGTCGCGCGCGAAGACCAGTCCGTGGTAGCTCTCCGAAGGCGTGTTGAACTGCGGGAACCGCTCCGGGTCCTGCGCATAGTCGAAGGTGCCGGCGTCGACGATGACGCCGCCGATCGACGTGCCGTGCCCACCCAGGTATTTCGTGGCCGAGTGCACGACGATGTCGGCGCCGTGCTCGATCGGGCGCAGCAGGTATGGGGTCGCGACCGTGTTGTCCACGATCAGCGGCACCCCGTTCTCATGGGCGATCGCCGCGAGACCCGCCACGTCAAGGATCTGCTGGTCTGGGTTCGAGATGGTCTCGCCGAACAGGAGCTTGGTGTTCGGCCGGATGGCCGCCTTCCACGCCTCCAGGTCACCGGGCGCCACGAACGTGGTCTCGATGCCCAGCTTGCTCAACGTGTACTTCAGCAGGTTGAACGTGCCCCCATAGAGCGCCGCCGACGAGACCAGGTGGTCCCCCGCCTGGCAGATGTTGAGGATCGCATACGTCGTCGCGGCCTGGCCGGACGACAGCAACAGCCCGCCGACCCCACCCTCCAGCGCGGCGACGCGGGCGCCGACGGCCTCCTCGGTGGGGTTGCCCAGGCGGGTGTAGATGGGCGCGAGCTCGGAAAGGCCGAAGCGCGCCGCGGCGGCGTCGGTGTCCGGGAAGACGAAGGACGTGGTCTGGTAGATCGGCAGGGCCCGCGCCCCGGTCTGGCTGTCAACGGGCTGCCCCGCGTGGACCTGCTTGGTCTCGAACGCCCACTCGTTGCTCATCACGCGCTCCTTACGCTGCTGGTCAGGGCGGTACGCCGACGCTCTTGACCTGCCGCGAGGATAACTGCGGCGCCCCGCGCGCGGGGACGTCCGTCTCAGGATGTGGTGCTCCAGCGGGCGATCCCCGTCACCCCCGTCGAGCGAAGTATGACCTGTCCCGGCTCGAGTTCGGATGGACCGGAAAGGATCTCGATGCATTGTACGAAATCCGCTGGCCACGGGCCTATCCACAGGCCAGCCGTTCCCTCCGTCGAAGGCCGAGCGACGGCCTACGCTGCCCGCCATGACCCCTCGGACCCATCGTCCTCGGACCGTCATCGCGCTCGGGGTCCTCGCCGTGTTGCCCGGTCTGGCCTCCTGCGGGGGTGAACCCGCCGCCGCCCCCACGACGGCCGCCAACCGCGACGCGGTGACCGCGGACGTGCCCATGCCCAGCTGGTCGCCCAGCTCCGTGGACGTGCTCGCCCAGATGCCCCCGGCGGCCAAGGAGCGCACCGCCCAGGGCGCGGAAGCCGTCGTCCGCTACTACTTCGACGTCATGAATGCGCTCGCGCAGAACCCGCAGCCCAACCAATTGTCGGAACTCTGCCTGCCCGATGTGGAGGCCTGCACCGCGATCCAAGCCCACATCAAGGACAACCTCTCGAAAGGCATCAGGTTCACCGGGCCAACCAGTGAAATCCATGCGATCAAATCTTTCGTGGTTGATCCTGAATCCCCTACCACCGCGCTTGTCACCGGAGTCTCCACGGCGATCCCCCGCACTCTGATAAGCATCAATCAGCCACACTCATCTACGAACCACCCTTCCGC
>CAKUSI010000441.1 GCA_934678955.1 uncultured Austwickia sp.
GGAACCATCCTGACCAGCCGGTCCCGGACCAGCCAGGTAGACACTCACAGATGGCCTCGGTGCCGCCGTTGGAGGCGCCGCGGGTGTCGAAGTAGGCCAGGAACGCGGCTCGCCATCGTCGCAGGGTCTTTCCCAGGCGGGCGATCTCGGGGATCGGGCAGGTGGGGAAGGTGTGCACGATCCAGCGTGCTTCTCGGCGCCCCGTGCGGGGGTTCTTCTCGTGGTAGACCTCCCGGAGTTGTTGGGCGCATTGGTAGGCGATCGCGACTTCGTCGTGGGCCTCGTGCGCGGTGAACACCGCGTCCAGGCGTGCCTGCTGCCTGGGGGTGAGGCGCTCGGCGCCGGCGCGTAGGATGGTGCGGATCCCGTACAGGGGATCACCGCGTCGACCGCGGTGGCCCAGGGTCTGTTGCTGGACCCGGCGACGTACCTCATCAACGGCTTGAGAGCCGAGTTTGACGACGTGGAAGGCGTCGAGCACGGCGGTGGCGTCGGCGAGCTTGTCGTCGATGGCGTTCTTGTATCCGTGGAACGGGTCCAGGGTCGCGACCTTGACGCGGCGGCGGAACGCGGCGCCTCGCTGCTCGAGCCAGCCGCTGTACGCGGCACCCGTGCGCCCGGGGACCAGGTCCAGCAGACGCGCCCTGACCTGCCCCTTCTTGTCTTTGGACAGGTCGACCATGCCAGTCAGTTCCTTGGGTCCACGCCCGCGGCCACCCGGTGTGGGCGGCTTGGTCGAGACGTGATGCCAGACATGTTCATCCACCCCGAGGGTGGTGACGCCCGCGAAGCGGGACTCGTCATCGGCGGCGGCCTGCAGCAGCGGCCTGATCGAGGTCCACACGGTCCGCCAGGTCGTGCCCAGACGGCGGGCCAGGCCTGAGACCGAGGCGTGCTCGGCGCGAAGCTCGGACACGGCCCACTGGCATGCCCGCCTGGTCAGCAAGGCCCGCGCACGAGCCACGTCGTCATCCTGTTCCACGAACGAACCGTTCGGGCAGTCGCTGTCGAGGCAGCGCCAGCGGCGCTTACGCCACGTGATCTGCACGGGCCGCCCGAACGCGGGCGCGTCGATCAACCGGACGGCCACGCGGCCATGACCGACGGCCAGGACCCCGCAGACAGGACAGCCCATCAGCGACGCCGCGGACTCCACGACCACTGCCAGACCCTCGTGCTCATCGCGCTCGACCGCGACCACGTGCAGGCCGGGCAGCCCTACCAGAAGGTCGCAGCGGTCGCAATAGCCCTCGAACTGGCAGCGGCAACACAGCGTAGGCTCGGTCATCGTCGAGGTCCTCGCGATCAGGAGATGTGAGAGTCCTCTGATCCTCGAGGACCTCGACCCCACTCCCGCCGCAGCCAGACTCACCGGCGCGTCGCGCTCACCCCCCACTCAAGTACGAAGAGCCGGCATAGTCGAGCGGGACCGCGACGTCCGCGCAATCCAGTCCCTCGAGCTCCTCTTCGGCGCACGGCTTCCACGACACGGGCGCCGGGGTGAATGCGCTCGTCGGCGGGGTGGTCGTGGGCCGGCTGCTCGCGGTCTGGGCGGCCGGGGGCTTCTCGACGTAGCTGGCCGTGGTCGTGCAGCCGGTCATCGCGAGGGCCAAGAGCGGGATCGTCACCGTGAGCCGCCGCGCGGCGGGAGAAAGCCTCATGTCACTGAGCGTCTCAGACGTGTGGTCTCACCCGTCTATCCTTGGTCGACAACGGCGCAGGCGAGGATTGCCCGGGCCAGGACTACGCAGACCAGGGCTATGTGGACGAGTGAGCCCACGGCGTCTGGGCCGTCACCGGCCCGATCCCAGCATGGCGTCGCGCGTCCCAGGAGCCGGCGCGTACAAACCGGCATACCTCCTCCCGCCCGCCCTCTGAGCGCGACCCTCTGAGCTGCAGCTTTGCTGCACACATTCATGTGCGGTCACGAGGAGGTATGTCGCCTTGTACGCTCGCGCCGATTCGCAAGGTCACAAGGACGCGCGCCCCGCCTCCGAGGCTGGGCGATGACGGCCCGGACCCGCTCTCCGAGCCCTCCGCGGGCCGCGTCGGTAGCCTCGCGGGGTGACCGAACTTGCCGACACGCCGCAGCCCGCTACCCCATATCTCGCCGTCGACGAAGAAGTGCTGCGCGACAACGTCGCGCGGATGGCGCAGCGGGCCCGCGAGGCCGGCTTCGCGGTGCGCCCGCACGTCAAGACGCACAAGTGCGTCGAGATCGCCCGCCTCCAGCGCGAGGCCGGCGCGGCGGGGATCACCGTCGCGACGGTGGGGGAGGCCGAGGTCTTCGCGGCGGCCGGCTTCGACGACATCTTCATCGCCTACCCGCTGTGGGTCGACGCCGACAAGGGCCGGCGGTTGGGCGAGCTGGCCGCGGCCTGTCGCCTGCGCATCGGGGTGGACTCGGTGCCGGGCGCCCAGCAGCTCGCCGAGCACGCGGCCGGCGTGCCGCTCGAGGTGATCGTCGAGGTGGACAGCGGGCATCACCGCTCGGGGGTCGAGCCGTCGGCCGCGGGCGCCCTGGCGCGAGGTGCGGTCGAGGCAGGGCTGGACTGCGTCGGGGTGTTCACGTTCCCCGGCCATTCGTACGCCGCCGACGGCGGACGGGAGCGCGCGGCTCGAGACGAGGCGGCGGCCCTGTCCCAGGCCGCGGCGAGCCTGCAGGAGGCCGGGGTCGAGCCGCGCGTCGTGAGTGGCGGGTCGACGCCGAGCATGGAATTCGCCGACACCGGTGTCGTCACCGAACTGCGCCCGGGCGTCTACGTCGTCGGCGACGCGCAGCAGTGGGAGCTCGGCAGCATCCGGCCCGACGCGATCGCGCTCACCGCGCACGCGACCGTCGTGAGCCACGCGGGCGGGCGGGCCGTGCTCGACGCGGGCAGCAAGATACTCGGTGCGGACCGCGCGGGCTACGCGACCGGCTTCGGCCGCCTCCTCGACTACCTCGACGCGCGGATCGTCATCCTGTCCGAGCACCACGCCGTCGTCGACCTCGCCGGCGGGGAGCTCCCCGCGCTCGGCAGCGTCGTCCGGGTCGTGCCCA
>CAKUSI010000442.1 GCA_934678955.1 uncultured Austwickia sp.
CTGCACATCATGACCGGCAACCTGTCCCACCAGATCGAGCACCACATGTTCCCGGACCTGCCGAGCAACCGGTACGCGCAGGTGGCCCCCCAAGTCCGCGCGCTGATGGAGGAGCACGGGCTGCATTACGCGACCGGGCCGATGCCGCAGCAGCTGGCCAGCGTGTGGCGCAACGTGTTCCGCTACGCGCTTCCCAACGGCACCTGGGAGTCGCTGCGCGCGGACCCGGCGGCCACCGTGGCCCGGGGCGCCCGCGCCGTGCTGGCCGGGGCCGCCCGCGGCGTGCAGCGTCGGCTGAGTCCCCAGGTCGCCTGACACCTCACCCCAGGTCGCCTGACACGTCGGACTCTGACACGTCGGACTCGTGACAGCTCGGACTCGCGGGCGGGTTCGACACCCAGCAGCGCTCGGGTAGCGTCAGGCCATGTCGAGCCAGCCGTTTACGGTCTTCGTGCACGATCTGGGGCAGACGCCCCTGCAGTGGGAGGACGTCATCGTCGCGCTCCCCCCCGAGCAGGGCGCGGTCTGCCCGTGGCTCGCGGGCACTCGGCCGGGAGGTCCGCCGGGGGAACCGTTCACGATCTCCGGCGCGGCGGCGGGCGTGCTCACGGCGATGGACGAGCACGGCGCGCGGACAGCCTCCGTCGTCGGCGTCGGGCTGGGTGGGACCGTCGCCCTCCAGGCGGCCGCGCTCGACCCCGAGCGTGTCGAGCGCGTGATCGTGCTCTCCGGGGTGGCCCAACCCAGCCGCCGTGCTCTCGCGGCGCAACGTGCCACCGTCCGCCTCATCCCTGCGAGCAGCTGGGCGGCTCGCAACATCGACAAGGACCGGCTCCTCGCCGCCCTGCAGCAGCAGGCGCTCGACTCCACCGCCGACAGCCTGGACCACGTGGACGCGCCGGTGCTGCTCGTCGCGGGCGAGCACGACCGGGCCGGGTGCGGGCAGGCGGCCGTCCTCGCCGGCACGCTGCGCCACGCGGAGGTCCGCATCCTGCCCGGCGCCGACCGAGATCTGCCGCGGACGGCGGCGGCCGCGGTCTGCGAGATCGTGTACGGGGTGGCCCCGCCCCCCGACCCGTTCGCCTCGCTGGACTTCGAGGCGGACGACGAGCCGTGAGCTCCTCCGACCGGGGTGTCATCGCCCTCGTGGCGGTGCTGGGCCGCGGCGTCCTGGACGCCGATGAACCGGTGCTCACGGCGGACGATCTCGGGCTGGTCCGCGGCGACGGCTGCTTTGACTCGACGCGCGTGGTCACGGACTCTGACGGGGTCGCCCGGGCGGACCACGTCGTCGAGCACCTGGACCGCCTGGCGGCCTCGGCGGCCGAGTTGGAGATCGACTGCCCCTCGCACTCGGACTGGGCCGGGCTGATCGAGGAGCTGCTGGCGTCCTGGCACACGCCCGGAGAGGCGGTCCTCAAGCTGATCCTGACCCGCGGTCGCGAGTGGGCCCCCGGGCGCCCGACCGCGATCGCCACGGTGGTGGACCTGGCCTCGCTGGCCGCCTCGGTTGCGACAGACGGCTCGGGCGCGGCGGTCGGCTCGGTTGCTCTGGATGGCCCGCTTGCCGTGGACAGCTCGGGCGCGACGGTTGGGCCGGTTGCCGCAGACGGCTCGGTCCCCCAGGGTGACGTCGTGTTCGCGGCGACGGCGCCCCCCGCCACCGGGGTGGCGGGAGCCCGGCGCGGGATCCGGATCGTCACTTTGTCCAAGGGGCACCCCAGCGACGCGTACGCCGACGCTCCCTGGCTGCTCGGCGGAGTGAAGACGCTCTCCTACGTCGTGAACGTGTCCGCGCAGCGGGAGGCCCGGCGCCGCGGCGCCGACGACGTGCTGTTCGTCACGACCGACGGCTACTGCCTCGACGGGCCAACGTCCGGCCTGATCGTCGTGGACGGACACCGTCTGCGTACGACCCCGACGGGCCCGACCGGCCTGCTGGCCTCGGTGACGGTGGCCAAGACCGTGGCGGCGGCCCGGGCGGCCGGGATGGACGCGCGCTACGAGCTGATCCCCACCGGCGACCTCCTGGTCGCCGACGGCGTGTGGCTGGTCTCCTCGGCGCGCGGCGCGGCCCCGGTCACGCACGTCGACGGTCGTCCGATCGAGGTGCGCGCGGAGCTCGTGGAGCGCGTCGCCCGGTTCGCCGGGTTTGCCGCCTGACTCGCCGGTCTCATTCGCGCCCGCGTACTTTTCCCGCCCGTGGGCGGGAAGTGACGCTCGACACCCATACCCGGTAGGGGTATCATGAAGGGGTTGGTGCGCGTCTGCGCGTCTGCGCGACCCATCGGGCGGTGAGGAAGGGACGTCATGGCCGGTTACAGCGGGTCCAAGGACGAGTACGCCAAGCGGCTGCGGCGCATCGAAGGCCAGGTGCGGGGTATCTCCCGGATGGTCGACGAGGACGTCTACTGCATCGACGTGTTGACCCAGATCTCGGCGGCCACCAAGGCGTTGCAGGCGGTGGCCCTCGGGCTGGTCGAAGACCACATCGGCCACTGCGTGCTGCACGCGGCGGCCTCCTCGCCGGAGGAGGGTCAGGCCAAGGTACGGGAGGCGGCCGACGCCATCGCGCGGCTGATCCGTTCCTGACAGCGCCATCACACGCATGACAGCGCCATCACGCGCATCCCGATCACTCAGGAGGAACCCCATGAGCACCACCACCCTCACCGTCGACGGTCTGACCTGCGGCCACTGCGTCCAGCACGTCACGACCGAGCTGAGCGCACTCGACGGGGTGAGCGCCGTCGACGTGGACCTCGTGGTGGGCGGGACGTCGACCGTCCGCGTGACCTCGGAGGGCCCCCTCGCCAAAGAGGCGCTGGAGGCGGCGGTGGACGAGGCCGGCTACACGCTGACGTCCGTGGAGTCCTGACATGTCCGCCACGCAGACGCAGCGCGCGAGCGCCTCGCAAGCCCCGGCGGCGCCGACCGAGCTGGACCTGGCTGTCGAGGGGATGACGTGCGCGTCCTGCGTGGCCCGGGTCGAGAAGAAGCTCAACAAGCTCGACGGGGTGAGCGCGACCGT
>CAKUSI010000443.1 GCA_934678955.1 uncultured Austwickia sp.
CGCGGTTGGCGACGAGAACCTTGGTGATAGGCACATTTCCTCCTTGAAAGTCCTTCATGGCGCGAAGCCGTGTCCGTTCGGGAGTCTAGGACCAAAGCGCGACGTGCCCGTAATCCGCAGTTCCCTTGTGGGGGACTGGCCCGGACCCGGGGCGTCCGGTCAGGAGAACACGCCGATGGCGACGGGGACCACCCACAGCAGGCCGAGTGCCTGGAGGATCCGGTCGGAGAGGACGACGTCCTCGGGCTCGCCCGCCGCACCCATGTCGATGACGTAGGCGTAGCGCAGCAGGGCGAGCGTGAACGGGGCGATCGAGACGGCGTGCCACGGGATGCGGAACAGCTCGATGTCGCCCGACTGCTCGAACGCCCACAGGCTGTAGGACATGATCACGGCGGTGCACGCGATGGTCCACACGAAGCGGAGGTAGGAGTCGGTGTAGCGGGCCAGCGAGGCGCGCGTGCCGGCCTCGGGGCCCAACTCGCGGATCTCGGAGTAGCGCTTGCCGGCCACCATGAACAGCGACCCGAAGGCGGCCACGAGCAGGAACCACTGCGACAGCGGGATGCCGGAGGCGACGCCGCCCGCGATCGCGCGCAGCAGGAAGCCGGAGGCGACCATGGCGAGGTCGATGATCGGCTGGTTCTTCAGGAAGACCGAGTAGCCGACCTGCAGCACCCAGTAGGTGCCCAGCGTGACGGCCAGGAGGGGGTTGACCCACACGCCCAGCGCCAGGCTGGCGGCCAGCGCGACGCCGGCCAGGACCAGGGCCGTGCCGGGACGCAACTCACCGGCGGCGATCGGGCGGAACCGCTTCTTCGGGTGCTGGCGGTCGGCCTCGACGTCGCGCACGTCGTTGATCAGGTAGATGGACGCGCTGACCAGGCAGAACGCAACGAACGCCCACGCGGTGTTGAGCAGGACGGGGGGCTGCAGCAGCGTGCCGGCGGCGACCGGGGCGGCCAGCACCAGGACGTTCTTCACCCACTGGCGGGGGCGCATCGCGCGGATCGCGGCGGGCAGGCGGTGGCGTGGGGGCGCGGGTGTGAGCTCGGTCATGGCCAGATCAGGTTACCGGCGCCACAGGGTGGTCCACTCCACGCCGGCGTCGGCGAGCATGTGGCGCAGCAGCGGCAGGCTGATGCCGACGACGTTGTGGTGGTCGCCCTCGAGTCGCTCGATGAACGCGCCGCCGAACCCGTCGATCGTGAACGCGCCCGCGCAGTGGTGGGGCTCGCCGGTGGCGACGTAGGCGTCGATCTCGGCGTCGGTGACGTCGGCGAACGTCACCGTGGTGGTGGCGGCGCGGGTGTCGCGGTGGGTGTCGCCCCCACGGACCACGATCAGGTGGTGCCCGGTGACGAGGTCGCCCGAGCGTCCGCGCAGGGCGCGCCATCGCGCGCGGACGGCCGCGTCGGTGTAGGGCTTGCCGTGCACCTCGCCGCCGAGGACGAGCAGTGAGTCGCACCCGATGATCGCCGTGTCGGTGGCGGTGCCGACCTCGGCGAGCACCGCCTCGGCCTTCAACCGCGCCAACTCGCACGCCAGCGCCTGCGGGGTGTCGGCGGTCACCGCGGACTCGTCGACCCCCGAGACGTGGACGATCGGGTCGACGCCGGCGGCCCGCAGGGTCTGCAGGCGCGCCGGCGACGCCGAGGCGAGGACCAGCCGCACGCTCAGCGACGACCGATGAGGATCTCCTTGAGCAGTCCGCCCAGGAGGTCTCCGGCACCTCCACCCGCGGGGGCCTGGGTGCGCTGCTGGGGCGCGCTGGAGGGCGTGCCCGGGTCCATGCGGAGGCCGCCGTCGGACTGCGGGGCCTGGAAGCCGCCGGTGCCGCCCGAGCTCGGGGCCTGCGTGCGCTGCTGCGGCTGCTGGGTCTGCTGCGGGGCGCCGCCGCCGAGCAGGTCGCCGAGGATGTCGCCCAGGCCTCCGCCGGACGCCCCACCGCGCTGGGAGCCGCCGCCGAGGAGGTCGCCGAGGATGTCACCCAGGCCGCCACCGGACTGCGGGGCCTGCTGGGGGGTCGGGGTCTGCGCACGCCCGCCGCCGGCCATCTTCTCCTGCAACTTGCTGGCGATGTAGCCCATCACGATCGGGGCCAGGAGCGGCAGGAGGCGACGTAGCAGGTTGCCGCCGGCGCCGGACCCGCTGAACTGCTGGATCTCGTTGGCGGAGAACACGTGGTGGACGATCTTCTCGCCGTCGGCCTCGTCGACGTCGTTGATGTCGACGCTGTCGCCGTAGGCGGAGCTCGCGGCGTGGTCCTTCAGGACCGCGCGGGTGAGGCCGACCGCACCGTCGGCGTCCGTCACGTTGTTGTCCATGGCGCCGACCAACTGCGACAGGGCCTGGTCCACGGCCTGGTTCGCGGTCTGCTCGTCGGTGCCCAGGAACTGGGCGATCTGGGAGAGGTCAAGACTCGACTTGATGTCGTCAACAGCAGCCATGGAATGGCACTCCTTCGCTTGGTGGCGGACGCGTCGAGCCTAGCGGCCGCCACCAAGGCGAGGAAGAGGAGTCAGCGACGCGCGGTGCTGCGCCACGCGCCGTGGCCCTGCAGCAGTCCGTGCCGCACCAGGTGCCACTGCGACCGCCAGCCACCCGCGATCGCCGAGTTCACCGGCGCGTGCGGACGACCCCGACCCCGACGGGCGACGGTGATGATGGCCGCGAGGGCCGCCAACTCCTCGTCGGTCGGGTTGCCCGAGACCACCTGGAACACCGGGGCGACCGCGTCGGGTGCAACCTGCTCGCTCACAGCGGGATGTTCCCGTGCTTCTTGGGCGGCAGCGTCTCGCGCTTGGTGCGCAGCAGGCGCATGACGCGGATGATCGTCTCCCGCGTGGAGTGCGGGTAGATGACCTGGTCGATGTAGCCGCGCTCGGCCGCCACGTACGGGTTGGCCAGCTCGTCGTTGTACTCCTGGATCAGGTCCTTGCGGCGCGTCACCGGGTCCTCGGCCTCGGCGAGCTCCTTCTTGTAGAGGATCTCGACCGCACCCTCGGCGCCCATGACGGCGATCTGGGC
>CAKUSI010000444.1 GCA_934678955.1 uncultured Austwickia sp.
GACACCCAACCGAACGCCGCCTAATCAACCCATCCACAGGATTTGACAATTCCTCGGCGACGACACACTGCCGACCGAGTTCAACTGCCGGGGGCAGGAGCAGACCGACCCGAGCGTGGCGGAGTTCCTCGGCGCGCTTCCTCCTGAGGATCTCTACTTCATCCCAGACCCGCACGAGCAACGCCGACCGCTCAAGCCGTTGGCAGTCGCCGCTCCGTCTGGCACGAAGGCTCTCGTCATCGACGTCAACAGCAAAGCTCATGTGCTGGCTCGCTCCGGCGTTGGTTGGGATGTTGTGACCTCCGCCGCGCTGCCGCTGTCTGCCGAGTGGCCGCCCCGTATCAGGTTCAGCTCGGGCGAGCACACCGTCGCGATATCCAGCAAGGGCGGCGATTCCCGCACGGTGCTGGCGACCATGGCGACGGACGGCCGCGAGGTCAAGGTGATCAGCGTGATCGAGGCCGGAGAACTCCTGAGCGTGAGTGAGGATGGTCGCAGGGTGCGGGTCCAGCCTGACGGCAAAGGCAACGCCCGATGGTTCGATATGGATGAAGGGTGGGCCGAACAGGAGAACATCCGCGGTTCGGAGATGAGCCGGAGTGGCGACCGAACGCTGCTGCTTCTGAGGGGCCAAGAACCAGGGCCCTGGCCAGCGGTGGCGAGGGTGGCGCCGGACTCGTGGAACTCCGCTGCCAGCCTCTTCTCCATCGTGGACGCATCATCAGGTGAACTCCTGTGTCGGCAGCTGACGTACTCGGCAAACAGCGGGCTGCTCACCGCCCCCGACTTGAGTGTGTCGATCGACGGGTCTGCCGATCGGTCGCGGGCGGGTTTACGGTTGTGCAAACCGATCCGCGATCCGTCGGCTGCTCTGCGTAAGCTGCGGGCGACGCTGGTGGAGGGTTGACATGGCGACGCAAGGCGTCATGAAGGAGTTCCGCCGAGCACACGACGTGTTCGTTTCGTACGCGCACGAAGACACGGAGACGGCCAATTCGCTGGCTTCCGCGCTGGCCACGGAGTTCGACGTCTTCATAGACAGCCGCTCGCTGGTACCGGGGTCGGAGTGGTACCCGGAGTTGAGGAGCGCCATCGCAGGCAGCGCCGTCCTGGTCGTGGTGCTCACCAACCATTGGCTGGCGTCCACAGTCTGTGCCGATGAACTGGTGATCGCCCAGCAGCAGGGCAAGTCCATCGTCCTCTACCACGCGGCCGGGGCGAACGCCGTCGCGGTTCCACCCGTTCACCCCTTGGCCGCGGGTCGTCCTGTCGTCGCGTCCACCTCGGACGACCTCGGGCGCGAGGTACGCGAACTACTCCCGGTTGGGCGCTTGCAAGCACGCCTAGAACTGGCCGCTGACAACGCTGGGCGCTCCTCGGACTTCCAGGGCGAACGCGGGTGGCTGGACTTGATGGAGACCCGTGCCGTACTCGCGAAGCATGGCCGCGGGTCCTCGCCGGCCGTGAGGGAGTTCGCCGCGGCGCTGGCGAAGAGACGGAGGGAGAAGCGATTACGGCTCGCCGTCATCGGAGTAGTAGCGCTGGCGCTTGCCTTCGGCGGGGTGGTCTTCGACAGGCTCGCCGGGCGGGCAAGGCTCGAACAGGAGACCGCGGTGCGGCGTGTGCAGGCGGAAGACCTCGCGCGCCGGTCCCAGAGCGAGGATAGTTTCGCTGCGGCCCGTTTCGCCCTGGCGGCGGTCCGCGAGGCGCCCACCCAGTCGGCCATCGAGGCCACCCGGCGCGCCCTGACTGGGCTCCCGCCGGTAGAAGGGGTGTCCTCGTTCCGGGCAACGCCTCCCGTGCTCGCGGTCGGCCTCATCGACGCGGCCTCGGCGGTAGCCGTCGACTCTGCGGGCTCAGCCGTGTTTGGAGACGGCGCGGTGCCCCTGGCAGGCCTGCAGAACCCCGTCAGGGCGGTCCTATCAGAGGATGGCAGCCGGGCGGCCGTGCTCGACGCGCAGGGACGCCTCGCCGAGTGGAACCCCACGACCGGCGAACTGGTGCGGACCTTGAGCAAGGGAGCCACGGCATTGGCGAACCCGCACCACACCCGCACGCTCGCTTGGGCTGAGGGCGAGATCATCCTGCTCACCGGTGAGTGGGAGGACCGGGTCGAGGCGCCCGGCCGCGTCGCGGCGCTTGCGCTCAACCTGCAGCCGCGTGTGCTGGCGGCGGTAACCGACGAGGCGGAAGTCTGGGCCTGCGATGATCCCTGCACTGAGTGGCACAAAGTCGGTGCGCTCGCCGACGTGCCGGACACCCTTGACTTCATGGTGGCGGGCGACCAGGTACAGCTCCTCTGGCGGGCCGGTGTAAACAAGGGGTTGTTCGAAAGGCTGGAGGGCCACTGGCGCCGAGGCGTCGACGGGGGGCGCTTCTCCATCCCCGGCGGGTACGCCTTCGTAGGGCGTGAGGCAGCGGCCGACCTCGAAGCCAGCGGTTTCGTGAGGTTCACTCTTGATCCTGGCGCCTCGGACGACCTCACGTTCACCAGCGTCGCCGCCCGCAGCCTGGAGGGCGAAACGGTCGCGGCCGTGGCGCGCAGTGATGGCCTCGTCCAGTGGCGGACGGGCCTTGCGGCAGTGGCAGAGCCTACCGATTGGGGTGGTGCACGGCGGATGGCGCCAGTGGGCCTCTACGATGGTGCACTCCTGGTCGCCGACGATCGTTTGGATGCCGAAACCGGTACGAAGCGGCGGGTCTATGGCGCATGGACCGAGGCTGCAGGTTTCCAACTGCTGCCGATTGAACCCGCCGCTGAGGAGGCACAGAGCGCACTCAGGTGGGCGACGTCGCGCGGAGGGCGAACCGCGGCGCTCGTCCTGACGTCGGGCTCGACGGTTGTGTGGCACGACGGCATTCGCTTGGGCTCGATCCCGGTCGGCGACCGGGTCGCGGTTCATCCCGCGGGCGGGCGGCTGGCGGCGGTGGAGCAATGATCAGAACTTGTGGATGGTCTTCGGCGGGGTGACGTGAAGGAGCGCACCTCCCCGTGGATGATCTGAAGTCCGAGTAGCTCTGATC
>CAKUSI010000445.1 GCA_934678955.1 uncultured Austwickia sp.
TCGCCGACGAGCACCTCGTCGACCACCGCCGCGGCGGCTGGTTTCCCGAGCTCGGCGAGGACGGCAAGCCGGCCGCGCGCCAGTTCCACGGCAAGCCGGATATCTATCACTCGCTCCAGGCCGTGCTGATCGGCCTCACCCTCCCCCCGCGCGTCGTCCCGCTCGTCGCCATCTTCATGTCGGCCCTGCCGATGCTGTTCCGGGACTCCCCCTTGTGGTCGGTGTCCCCGGGCCGCTTCCTCTCGCCCACCTCGATCATGGAGTGCCTCTTCAGCATCTCCATCTGCCTGTCGTTCGTCCTGGTGTCGTTCCGCGAGCGGCGAGCCCGGCTCACGACCCGGGCGCGCGAGGCCGGAGAGAAGGAGGCGGCGCAGGCCGAGCTGCTCGCGTCCGTGGTCCAGACCATGACCGACGGGATCCTGTTGACCGACGCGCAGGGACGCGTCGTGGTGTCCAACCCGGCCGCCCGGTCCATGCTCGGCACGCCCGGAGACCCCGCGTCCGCAGAGCACGACAGCGCGCAGGAGTGGGCCACGCGCTACGGCGTACGGGCGCCCTCGGGCGACGCGCTGTCGGCCGAGGATCGCCGCCGACTGCTGAACCCTCCCCCGGAGGGCCACGTCCAGATGACCGTCGCGGTGCCCGCCGACGACGAGGGGCAGCGCCGCTATTTCGACGTCGTGGCGCGTCGGCTCGTGCACCGCCACGACCGGCTCAACCTCGTGCTGCTCTCGGACGTCACCGCCACCCACGCCCGCAGCCTGGAGCTGGAATCGTTCGCCGGGACCGTGGCCCACGATCTGAAGAACCCGCTGTCGGCCGTCGCCCTGTGGATGGACACGGCTCAGGCGGAGCTGACCGGCGACCCGCAGCAGGGCATGCACGCCCTGGAGCAGGCCCACGAGTCGAGCCGGCGCATGGGCGCCATGATCGACGCATACCTGGCCTACACCGTCACCCGGGAGGGCGTGCTGCGCCCCGAGGCCGTGGACCTCGCCGCCGCCATCCAGGACGTGCTGCACTCCGAGATCCGCCCCGTCGGCGAGCTCGCGCCGCGGGTCGAGCTGCACGTCGACGGCGTCGTGCAGGCGGATCGGACCCTGCTCGTCTCGCTCCTGACCAACCTGGTCGGCAACGCGGTGAAGTACGCCCGCCCGGGGGAAGGCGCCCACATCGTCATCCGTACGGCCTCTGACGCGGAACCGGGCTGGCTGCGCGTCTCCGTCGAGGACGACGGGCTCGGGTTCACCGCCGAGGAGGCCGAGACGATCTTCCGGCCGTTCGCCCGGACCGCGGCGGGCACGGCGCACGGGCAGGGAATCGGCCTCGGCCTGGCCCTGTGCCACGCCATCGTCACCCGCCACGGCGGGCGCATCGCGGCCTCCCCCAACGACCGCGGCGGGGCCACCTTCGAGTTCACGCTGCCACGCGCCGATGCCCTCGTGGGTTGAGCCACCACGGGCATGCGAGCCGATGCACCCCAGACGGGATATCTCGGGCGTTTCGCTTGCGACGGCTGGGGTCGCCCTCAGCGCGACCGGCGGGCGGTCGATGGGGCCATGAGCGGCTGAAGCACCGGAAGGAGGATGTGCGGTGCAGGGATTGACGTCGACGACGAGTCGGCATCCACGCGCGGCGATCGCGCGTCCCCTCCTCACGCCGCGCTGGATGTACGTCTCCCACGTGTTCTGGGCCGTCCTGGCCGGGTGGGGCGGTCATGCGCTGATCAATCCAGCCACCGGCCTGTCCCAGCTCTGGATGGCCCACTCCGCGGCGTTCGTGGCCCTCGCGGTCTCCACGTCGTACCCTTCCGGCCGGCCGGCCCCCCGCCTCCCCCTCGTCGTCGCGATCACCTACGTCGGCTACGTGGGCGGCGGCATGCTGTACGGGGTCGCGGTGCCCCAGCTGCTCTACACGGGCGCCGTCAACCTGGTCGTCGGGGCCGGCGCCGTGTGGTTCTACCGCCTGCGCGGCATCGCGCGCTCGTGGGTGCCCCGCGACGCGCGCGAGACCCTGTGGCTGTTGGTCACGCTGGGGGCCGCTACCACGGTCGGGGCCCTGCTGGGCGCCTTCCCGGCGAGCGGCCTGCATCCCGGCGCCGACCCGCAGCACGTGATCTGGGCCGCCGCGCGATCCTTCGGCGGGATCACCGTGACCGCCTACTGCCTGCTGCCGCTCTACTTCAGCGACTCCGACGGGCTCGGCCGCGGCGTGTCGGTGCGCACCGCGCTCGCGGCGCTGCCGCTCGCGATCGCCTGCCTCGCGATCCCGCTCGCCCTCCCGGGTGTCCCGCTGTCGTGGCTCTACGTCCTGCCGCCGGTGTGGGCGGCGCTGGTGATGCCGCGACGCGGCACGGCGCTCTACACGCTGCTCTTCGGGGTGTTCGCCTCCTTCATTCCGTACGCGTCCTATCCGCAGCACTACCTCGGCGGCCTCTTCACGCCCGAGGCGATCGTCGACGCGACCTTCGCCTTCGTGAGCTACCTGGCGATGCTGATCATCTCCCTGCGCGCCGAGAACCTGCGGCTCCAGCGGTCCGCCACGGCGCTCGCCGACACCGACCGCTCCCAGCAGGAGCTCTTCAGCTCCGTCATCCAGTCGATGGCGGACGGCATGATCGTGACCGACCGGACCGGCCGGGTCACCATGACCAACCTCGCCGCCGACGCCATGGCCACGGTCGCCATCCCGGACCGCCTCGACATGACGTGGGTCGACGCCTTCAACCTTCAGGCGGCGGCCGCGGACCGGGCGGCCCGCGGCGTGCTGCTGCGCTCCCTGCTGCAGCCGGAGGCCGGAATCACGCGGCAGGTCGAGATCCTCCTGCCCCGGGCGGACGGGACCCTGCGGCTGGCCGTCTCGAGCACCGACCTGCCCGCGGGACCCGAGCGGCTCACGCTCCTGCTGTTCCGGGACATCACGTTGGCCCGTCGGCGCCAGGAGGAGCTCGAGTCGTTCGCGGGCACGGTCGCGCACGACCTCAAGGGCCCGCTGACGGCCCTGTTCGGCTGGATGGAGG
>CAKUSI010000446.1 GCA_934678955.1 uncultured Austwickia sp.
GAATACGACGCCGGACACCGCACACTCGCAGGAATCGCGGCCTAAAACTGACTCCACAAAAACGAGGACAGTCCAAAGCGACGCACCCGCACCCACACGAACACCACCAGTGCGATGAGGAGCGCGAGCATGGCTCCGGTCACGACCCAGTAGACGACCGGGTTCAGGCCGTCTGCGTCGAGGGCGCTACCGGGGTCGCCGGGATGTACCAGCACCCCGACCCCGGCCGCGAGTCCGCCTTCGGGCTGAGGGGTGCTGGTGAGCCAGGCGGTGATCGTGCCGGCGGCGCGGAGAACGAGCGCGACTCCGAAGAGGGCGACCAGACCGATCATGGCGGCGTTAGTCAGCTCGTCCCCAAACGATCCGGTCTGCCGCCCCTCGCCGGTCATGGCAGCCGCCGGATCACCGTGGCACCCGAGATACGTCCGAGCAGCAGCACCTCGAATCGCCCTGTCGTCTGCTCCGGGATCGGATTGGTGGGGTTGATGAGGGCACGGGCGGTGCCGGTATGCGCGGCGTCGGTGTGGCCGGTGATGATCGCGACCGCGACATCCTCACCGGGCACGAACCCGTCGCCCTCGACCTGACGGAACACCGGCAGGACCAGTGTGGGCTTCGCCTCGACCATCGGCTCCGGTTCAGGGAGGGCACGTCGAGGCCGTGCGGTGATGAGGTCGGTGAACACCGAGCCGTCTGCTTCGCGGACCTCAACGCGGATCGGGCGGGTGCGGTCGTTGCTGGCCTGGTCGATGATCTGCGGGAACGACTCACGCCGCCACGGCGGCGCCCATTCCGGCGGTGTCAGCGGTGCGCCGTCGAGGGTGGCGGTCAGAATGCCGTCCTCGCGCACCGTGAGAACGACGGTCGGGATGTTGACGGGCGGCTGGTCGGGTTCGCTTCGCTTCATGCCCGGCAGGTGCACCCACCGAATCGCTAGATCATCCGGGTGGTGGTGTCGAACAAGGCCAACTCATCGGGGTGCATCTGGTGTTGGACGACGAAGGAGCGTTCCTTGATGCGCCAGAGTCCTTGCCCGGTGCCCAGGCTGGGCAGGAGGTGCTGTTCGGTGCCGGTGAGTCCGAGGGTCTTGGCGGTGAGTGAGAGCTGGTCGGATTCTTGCCGGTAGATCACGCGCGTCTCGGCGTTGGCGAGCAGGCTGTTCGCCAACGAGCGCATGGCCGAGCCCTGATCGCCCACGTTGTCGAGGTCGGAGAGCTTGTGGAAGACGAGCATGTTCGCCAGCCCGTAGTGGCGGGCGAGCCGCCATTGCGCGTCCATTCGGCGCAGCAGCGCGGGGTGGGCCATGAGGCGCCAGGCTTCATCATAGATCATCCAGCGTTTCCCGCCATCGGGGTCCATCAGCGCCGCTTCCATCCACGCCGACGCGCAGGTCATCAACACGCTCAATAGGGCGGCGTTCTCCGCGACCCGGCTGAGGTCGAGGCTCACCATCGGCAACGACGGGTCGAACCGCACCGTCGAGGGGCCATCGAACAGGCCGGCCAGGTCGCCACCGACGAGGCGGCGCAGCGCGTGTGCGACGAGCCGGCCGTCTTCCGCCAGCCGCCCGTCATCGTCAACGTCGGGTGCTGGGGTGAGTAGACGGTCCACGACCATGGGCAGGATCGGCACCTCCGCATCCCGCACCGCCGCCGTGAGGGCGGTGTCGATGGCGGTGTGCTCCAACGGTGACAGACCCCGGCCGAGCACGGTCTCCGCGAGCGCGCCCAGCAGCTCACGACGCCGCGATGCCAACGTGGACGCCCATTCTCGATCCGACAGGCCCGAGGGCCGGTGGCCCTCATCGAGTGGGTTCAGCCGGGTGCGCAGCCCGTGGCCGAGAACGATGGCCTTTCCGCCGACCGCTTCCGCGACGGCGGTGTGCTCACCCTTGGGGTCGCACGGGACATAGACCCGGCGACCGAATGGCAACGACCGCGTGTAGAGCGACTTGGCGAGGCTGGACTTCCCGGAGCCGACGATGCCGGCGAGGATCATGTTCGGCGCGGTGATGACGCCCCGTCGGTACAACTCCCACGGGTCATAGACGAAGCTCCCGCCGGAGTACATGTCCTGCCCGACGAAGACACCCTGGCTGCCCAGGCCCCCTTCGGCGAGGAACGGATACTGCGCTGACAGCACGGCTCTGGTGTCTTGATGGCGCGGAAGACGGAACCGGCCCGGTGTCCTGAGCGCCGCCGGGCCGGGTTCGCCGGACCTCGGCAGATACGTCGTGGCCCGCCGCTCCGCCCGCTCAGCCTCGGCCTTCGCTTTGGCTGCTTCGACCTCGGCACGGCGTTGCTCGGCAACCAGCCGGGCGGCGGCTTGCCGGCGCTGCTTGCGGTACTTGCGCCGCTCCGATGCTGGGGCGACCAGTACCGCGGTGTGTAGCTTCTCTCGCTCCGCGCTCATGGTCACAGACCTCGTGCCTGCTTGACGGCCGTGATCTTGGCCGGTTCAAACCACGACGCTTCCTGCTTCGCCGGCGCAGTCGTCCGCTTCGGTGCGCCCGGCGACGAGTACGACACCAGCAGTTCGGGACCGCCCTGCGTGGGCGTTGGGGTTTCGGGCTCGTCGGTCTCGGGGCCGGGTTCGGTGTGGCGGCGCAGGAGGGAGACGTAGCCGCGGTGCGGGTTGACGACCAGGGCGTAGTCACCCGAGGACATCACCCGGTCGTTGGTGCCGGCGCCGGGTTCGTCGTAGACGTAGCCGTTCTCGAGCGCGGCTTGGGTGGTTTCGTCTCCGTAGTCCCACTGGGCGAGGTAGTCCACCGCGTCGACGTGCCCCAGCTCGCCGAGGATGCGCAGCGGCCGGTGGGCTTCCTCTCCTTGCAGGAACACGACGGTGATCCACCGCTCGGCCGGGATCGGGTGCGGGTGCCAGACGATCCGGCCCGATTGCGCGAACGCGGCCGAGAGCTGGTCGTCGGCCTGATCGATCAGCCTCGATCCGCCGATCTGATTGGTGATCTGGCCGGGTCGTAACGCACGAATGCCCCTGTGACCTGGGACGAT
>CAKUSI010000447.1 GCA_934678955.1 uncultured Austwickia sp.
CGCTGGCCGTGGGGGGCTTCGGCCTCTGCGGCATCCCGAGCATCCTGATCCAGGCCCTCCACGAGCAGGGCACCTCGGACCTTCGCGTCGTCAGCAACAACTGCGGGGTCGATGACTGGGGCCTCGGCATCCTCCTGGCCGATAAGCGCATCGGCCGCATCCAGGCGTCGTATGTCGGTGAAAACAAGGAGTTCGCCCGTCAGTACCTGGAGGGCGAGCTGGAGGTGGAGCTCACGCCTCAGGGAACCCTCGCCGAGAAGCTGCGCGCGGGCGGGGCGGGCATCGCCGCGTTCTTCACCCGCACGGGCGTGGGCACCCAGGTCGCCGAAGGCGGACTGCCGCTCAAGTACGCCTCCGACGGCTCCATCGAGAAGGCGTCCACCGCCAAGGAGACCCGCGAGTTCGACGTGAACGGGCAGGCCGAGACCTTCGTGCTGGAGCCGTCCATCACGTGCGACTTCGGTCTGGTCCGGGCCTGGAAGGGCGACCGCCACGGCAACCTCGTGTTCCACAAGTCGGCACGCAACTTCAACCCGCTGGCGGCCATGGCCGGTCGGGTCACGATCGCCGAGGTCGAGCACCTCTACGACCCGGGCGACCTGCCCGCCGACGAGATCCACCTGCCTGGCATCTACGTGCAGCGGGTCGTGCACCTCGACGACGAGCAGCGCCACCTGAAGCGGATCGAGAAGGTCACCGTGACCCCGACGCCGCAGTTCGGCCACGACGATGGGAGCAAGTGATGGCCCTCACCCGCCATGAGATGGCCGCCCGGGCGGCCGCTGAGCTCGAGGACGGCGACTACGTCAACCTCGGCATCGGGCTCCCCACGCTGGTGCCCAATTTCGTCCCCGACGAGGTGGAGTTGGTGCTGCAGTCCGAGAACGGCATTCTCGGCGTCGGCGCCTATCCCTTCGAGGACGAGGTCGATCCGGACCTGATCAACGCCGGCAAGGAGACGGTGACGATTCGCCGGGGCGCGTCGTTCTTCGACTCGGCGACCAGCTTCGGGATGATCCGCGGCGGCAAGGTCGACGCGGCGATCCTCGGCGCGATGCAGGTCAGCGAGGCCGGCGACATCGCGAACTGGATGATCCCCGGCAAGATGGTGAAGGGCATGGGCGGCGCGATGGACCTGGTGCACGGCGCCAAGAAGGTCATCGTGCTCATGGAGCACACCGCGAAGGACGGCACCCACAAGATCCTCAAGGAGTGCGAGCTGCCCCTCACGGGCAAGCGCGTCGTCCAGCGGATCATCACCGACCTCGCCGTCCTGGACGTCACGGACTCCGGCCTGGTCCTGCGGGAGCTCGCCCCCGGCGTGACCGAGCAGGAGATCCGCGAGAAGACCGGGTGCGACTTCACGGTGGACCTGTCCGCATGATGGGTCGGCGGTCGCCCTCCCGTTGATCGATCCTCCCCGTCGAGGTCTCGCTGCCGCCCCCGCACGCCCCGCGTGCGGGGGCGGAGTCGCGCCGTGCGGGGTATCGGCCGGGCGGGGCTCAGCGCACGGGGGTCAGTCCCGACCAGCCCGAGGCCAGGGTCCGCGAGTTCCAGCCCCCGGCACCGTTGCCGGAGTAGAGGATCAGGCGGCCGGCGCCGTCCACGGCCAGCAGGTCGGTCAAGCCGTCGCCGTCCACGTCGCCGGCGGACCAGACCTGGGCCATGCCGCTCCACCCGTGACCGACCTTGCGCTGGCCGGCGAAGGACCCTCGTCCGTCACCGGAGTAGAGAACCAGGTCCCCGCCGCGGTCGATCGCCAGGAGGTCGGGCCGCCCGTCGCTGTCCACGTCGCCGGGAGCGATGAGCGTGACCACGGAGCCCCACCGGGCGCCGATCCGGACCGCGTTGTCCAGGGCGCCGTCGGACCGTCCCGCGGACATCACGAGGTCCTGGGTGTCCGTGCGCACGGCGAGGACGTCAGGTCGCCCGTCGCCGTTCCAGTCGCCGGGGGTGACCAGGCCGCGGAACGCGCTCCAGCCGCGCCCGATCTGCCGCTGGCTCAGCCAGCCGCCCTTCCCATCCCCGCCGTAGTGCCACAGGGTGCCGTCGGAGCGCCGCGCGATCAGGTCCTGACCGCCCTGGCCGTCCAGGTCGCCCGCCGCCAGGAGGTCGACCATGGAGCCCCAGCCGTGGCCGATCTTCGCCCACGAGCCGAAGCCCTTCCCGTCCCCGGCGTAGAGGCGCAGGTCGCCGGCTGCGTCGCGCATGAGCGCGTCGGCCTGATCGTCGCCGGTCCAGTCGATCGTGCGAAGCACCGACGTCGAGGGCGCGGCGAACCAGTCCGAGCGCAGCCCCAGCTGGGCCCGCACCTGCGCGCCGGTGACCGTCGCGCTCCGGGTGTCGCCCTCGAGGCGCACCTGGAGCACGCGACCGCCGAGGTCGCCGTTGCCGGTGCGGGTGAGGACCACCATGCGCCGGAACGTTCCGATCCCGAACGCGTTGTCCAGCGAGCGCGCGGGCACCGCCACGGACCAGTTGTGCGGAGACCCGCTCATGACCCCGTCGTAGGGGTCGGCCTTGGCCACCTGGTAGGGCAGGGGGCCTGCGGCCGTCCAGCCGCCGTTGCTGGCGCTGAACTCGGCGTTGACCAGGCCCGAGGAATCGGACGCGCCGGTGCGCAGGACGACGCCCGCGGTCGCGGCGATGGCCGCGTCGGCGTTGGGGTGCTCCTTGGCGGCCCGCGCACCGCCCGCGCTGGTCAGCGACACGCCTCCGAAAACCTGGCAGGAGATCGTGTCGCAGATGTCGAACCAGGAGCCGGCCGCCCGTTGCCGTTGGCGGTACGCGGCAGCATAGGTGCGCGCGGCGACCGACTGCGCCGAGAGCGCCTCGCGGTGCCAGGAGGCGGGCATCTCGTTCGGGACGACGCTGCGCAGGTAGGACTCCATCCCCGAATGGAGGACGGTCCGCACACTTCCCCCAACGAGCACACCGTGCACCTCCCCGCGTAGTTCTTGGCGGGAACCGCTCGGCAGGAGCAGGGTGACCACTCCGGCCG
>CAKUSI010000448.1 GCA_934678955.1 uncultured Austwickia sp.
CGCGCGACGCCGACGCGCTGCTGCTGGCCGCCGGACAGCTGGCTGGGGTAGCGGCGTCCGAGCTTGTCCTCCAGGCCGACCAACGCCATCAGCTCGCGGGCGCGGGCGTGGGCGTCCGCCTTCGGGGTGCCGTTGAGCAGCGGCACGGTGGCGATGTTGTCGAGCACCGTGCGGTGGGGCAGCAACCCGCCGTTCTGGATCACGTAGCCGATGCTGCGGCGCAGCTTGACCTTGTCGCGCGCGGCGATGTCCTCGCCGTCGATGGTGATGGTGCCCGAGGTGGGCTCCACCATGCGGTTGACCATGCGCAGGATCGTGGTCTTGCCGCTGCCCGAGCTACCGAGCAGCACCGTCGTGCGGCGGGGTGGGAACTGGGCGCTGAAGTCGTCCACAGCGACGGTGCCATCGGGGTACCGCTTGGTGACGCCGGTCAGCTCGATCATCGGGTGTCCTCCCTGGATCGTCTGGCGCAGTCAGCTTGCAGACCACGTGTTGGTGCCCCACCCTAGCCGCCGACGTTTGGTTCAGAAGAGGTTGTACACCACCTCGGCCTTGCGGCGCAGCGGGTGGCCCGCCGCCCTGATCGAGGTGAAGACCTCCTCGACGAACTCCTCGCTGCGGGTGATCGCCTGCTCGGGGATCATGATGCCCACGTTCTCGATCTCGTCGCGGGCGAGCATCGCCGCCCCGACCGCCAGGGGGTAGCCGGTGACCGGTCCCATCTTGGTGGTGAAGCCGCTCTTGTACGTGACCGGCTTGCCGTCCTTGGTGCCGATGACCTCCATGGCCGCACCGCTGATGAGGTTGTCCTGGTCGCGGTAGCTCTCGTCCCAGCCGCCGGTGACCTCGGGGTTGTTGAAGATGTTGGCCATCATCGCCTCGATGAGCACCGCGCGCGGGGACACCTCGACGTCGCCGACCTTGATCGGGTCGGTCTTGAGCATGCCCAGGCGGTCGAGGTCGACGATCATGTCCTGCACCTTGAGCGGGTAGTAGGTGGTCTTGATGTCGATCTCCTTCAGTTTCGGCAGCACCTTCGGGAGGGTGTACACCTCGGGGTGGCCCAGGGTGTAGACCTTCACCTTGCCGACACCGGGGAACACGTCGGGGTCGAAGTCGTACTCGCCGACGACCTCGAGGCCCTTCTCGGTGGCCGGGCCGCCGTCCTTCCAGACGTTGATGGTGCCGGCGAAGTTCTCGAGCATGTGGTCCCACACGGCGGGGCCGCCCTCGTTGAGCTCGTCCATGAGCATGTTCAGCGTGATGGTGTGGGCCTCGTCCATGAGGGAGTTGCCGTACATCATCTCGACGGGGATCAGCCCGGGGCTGCCGCCCAGGCCGACGATGACGCGCATCCCGCGTTCCTTCGCGACGGCCTGGCGCTCGGGGGTCATGACGGCGTCGAAGACCTCGATGTCGTCGCACAGGTCGACGTAGTTCTTGCACGTCGAGTCCATCAGGGCGTCGATCACGGGGATCAGCAGCTTGTAGTAGGGCCCGGTGCAGTTGGCGACGACGAAGGCGTCGTCCATCATCGCGGTCAGGCGCTCGCGGTCGAGCACGTCGACCTGCTCGGCACGGACCTTGGGGTTGGCCAGCTTGGCCACGTAGGCGTCCGCGGCCTGCTTGTTGTAGTCGGCGATGATGATTTCGTCGAAGAGGTCATCGGCGATGATCTTCTCGACAGCGTAGGCAGCCTGGGCGCCCGCTCCCCCCAGAACGAGAATCTGCATGGTGGTGTTCCTTCCTCGCGGTGGTGACGTCCCCACCAGCGTGTCATGGAAACCAGCATTGGATGGCTGAACGGTGAATTACCTCGGAGGGGACGGGTCGGCCGGGTAGGTCACCGTCCCGCCGGGACCGACCTCGGGCGTGGCACCCCACGCGCCGAGCTCGTGCCGCCGGGGTCGCGCGGTCGTGGAGAGGTGCCACACGGTCCAGCCGCGGGCGGTGAGGGTGGTGGCGATGAGGCTGCGGTGGCAGCGCCACGGCATCGGCTCGCCGCACATGATGACGACGCGCTGGTGCGTGGCCAGTTCGGTGAGTTCGGCGATGCCGTCGGCGTAGGCGGGCGTGAGGCCGTAGTCGGCGTAGTTCTTGAAGCTCTGGTTCTGCCAGCCGGCGTTGGCGTCCGGGTCGACGTCGGGTTGCTTCGGACGCCGCCCCGCCAGCGCGGGCAGGTGGCGGTACGCGATGCCCGCGTCGGCGAGCCATCCCGGCATCTCGTCACGGCTGAACTGGGGACTGCGCCGCGAGCCCGGCTGTGCACGCACGTCGGCCAGCAGGTCGATGCCCGCCTCCAAGAGGGGCTGCAGGAACAACTCCACCGGGCACGTCCAGTGCCCGATGGTCCAGATCTCGTGCGCGCCCGGGGCCACGGCGTCCTAGGGGCCGACGGGGTAGTGGCTGCGGACCGCGATGCGGTTCCAGGCGTTCATCACGATCGCCAGCCAGGTGACCGCCGAGACCTGCTCGTCGGTCAGCGCGCTCGTGTCGCGCTCGGGTTCGGGGACGGGCATGCGGGTCACGTCCTCGGCCAGGGCGAGTGCCGCCTGCTCCTGCTCGGTGAAGTACTGCGACTCCCACCACGCGGCGACCACGGCCAGGCGGTCGGCGGTCTCGCCGGCGGCGATAGCGTCGCGGGTGTGCATGCGCAGGCAGAACGCGCACCCGTTCAGCTGCGACACCCGGATCTTCACCAGCTCAACCAGCAGCCGGTCCAGGCCCGCGCGGCCCGCCGCGGCGTCGGCCTCCTGGCTGAGGGCGATGACCCCTTGGTAGGCGGTCGGGTGGAGCTTGCTGAGGTTGATCGTCATGCGGACATGATGCCGCACAATCCGCCCAGCGCCTCCAGCCAGCCGGCGCGGTACGCCTCGGCCTCGATGAGCTGGGCGTGCGTGGGGCCATGCGCCCATCATGCCCCTGCTGGCGCCTGGGGAGGGGGCCAGAAAAAGCGATCGGCCCCGGCACGAAGCCGGGGCCGAAGCCTGGGGT
>CAKUSI010000449.1 GCA_934678955.1 uncultured Austwickia sp.
AGCCAACCAAAACCAGCTGACAAGCACCGATGATCACCAACCCCGTGAATTCAGTCACGAGGTGTGCAAGTCAGGACGGTCCGCACGGATGGCGGCGGTGCGCTTGTCGCCGAGTCCGCCGATGCGGCGTCCGGCGCTGGGCCTCCCCACCCGCCGTTGTCGTTGCCGTTCGTCTCGGTGGGGTCGTCGGGTGGGGCGTCCGGCGTGTTGTCCGTGCCAGTGCTGGTTCTTGACTGACCGCTGCCGGCTCGGACGCCGCGGCGTGAGTAGTCGGGCGGGAAGTTGTTGTGGCCGACTCCCATCTGGTTGGTCTGATCGGCGCCCATGGCGGCGGCTGTGCCGCCCACGGCGGCCATGACGCCGATGCCGGTCGAGAGCGCCTGGCGGACCGGGCCCATGCCCGCGGCGAATCGGCCGATCGTGGTGGCCGCGGCTCCGTCCTCGCCGGCTGTGCGTCCGGCCTCGTCTGTGGTGGTCGCTGCGCTGCCGCCGGTCTGTTGTCCGGCGAGGAGGCCGCCGATGCCTCCGGCGGCAGCGAGCCCGGCGCGCAGGGCGGACCCGGACGTGCTGCCCGGATCGGTGAACGCGAACAGCTTGTAGAGCGCCAAGGGAGAGAAGGACGACACGCAGATGAGCACGACGCCCACGAACGCCGTCCCGATCGACTTCAGGACGTCGTCCTCACCGCCGACGGCCACCTCGGTGGTGATCCTCACGCCGATGCCGAGCGCGAGCACCATGAGCGGCGGGGTGAGGGCGGCGGCGTGGAACCAGCGGAACGACTTCCAGAACCAGCCGCGTCCGAAGTCGGTGACCAGCCCGGCCGCCGCGATCGGTGTGACGGCGGCCAACACGAGCAGCGACGCGGCGCGGGCCACCATCACCAGGGTGTGGCCGATCGCCGCGATCCACAGCAGCATCCCCATGACGCCGAGGATGACGGCGACGGTGCCGTTGCTGACGTCGCTTGCGGTGAACGGTTCCCAGGGTTCCCACTCGCTCCATCGGGTGACGTTGAGCAGTGACTGCATGAGGGCTTTGGTGAGGCCGCTGCAGGCGGCGACCAGGGTGACGCCGTAGCCCACCCACGCGAACCACACGAAACCGAACTGGGCAGCGCCAACGAGGAGCCGGCCGATGCTGTGCCCGTCCCGCTTCCCGAGGGCGACGCCGACCTGGACGAGCATGAGGATCCCGACCAGAGCGAGCGCGATCCAGAAGGTGGTCGCGTACAGTTCGCCGACGGGTCCGTCTTCGCCGAGGCTCGGGGTGAGGATCGCGTCCTCAAGTTCGAGGACCGCCCGGAGAACCCACAGGCCGGCGTTCCACAGCGCGAGCATGGCCGCGGTCAGGGCGTCGGTGACCATGTTGGCGATGGCCGAGCCGAGCAGGCCGAACGGATCGATGGGCATGGCTGCTCCTTCAGTTGGAGGCGACCGGCTGCCAGCCGGCGTCGACGGAGGCGTCCGAACCGGGCCAGGTCGACGGGGCGGGGGCGGGTGGGGTGCCGGGGCCGATCAGCCAGCGGTCGCCGGTCCACTGCATCCGTTCGCAGGTGCCGTAGCCCATGCGGGCCTCGGCTTTCAGGGCGGCGCGTACGTCGAGCAGCACGCAGGCGACCACCCAATCGGGGCCGTCGGTGCCTTTGATCTGGATGGCCGCGGGGGTGACGCTGACTAGGGTTCCGGGGTCCAGCTGGTTGGACGACTGCCGGGCGTGGGTCAGGAAGGACTGCACGTTGCGGGTCTGGGACCAGTCGGCGGCGCCGACTCCGCCGGGCATTGCCCAGTCGCGGTAGACCTCGGTGGCCAACGGGAGCGACATCGCGGACAGCACGCGCACCTCGATGGCCGCCAGCTGGGCCGCCGCGCCCTCGGGGGTGCGCGGGTAGCCGGACGGCACACCGCTGGCGCCGACGGTCATGGCGGCGGGCAGCCTGATCGCCGGAGGCTGGATGATCGCCACACCCGGCGTGAGACCGGCGTCCTGGGCCACCGTCGCCATCGGCGCTGCAGCAATGAGGTCTCGCCGCTGAGCAGGGTCGGCGTCCGCGTGAGCGTTGCTCAGGACGCCGTCGGGCGCGGTTCCCGCCGAGAGGCTGGACACCAGGCTGTAGCCCAGCCCGTACAGCAGGACGCCGCCCACCAGGAGCAGTCCTGCGAGGACGCCCAGCAGCTGCGTGCGCGAGAGCGGGACGACCTGGGCTGAGCTCGCCGGGCGGGGTGGGCGACGGCGGAACATCAGCCGACGCAGCCGTCGCCGAGGATGCCGTTGAGCATCCCGTAGCCACCCATCAGCACCACGGCGAGCACCAGGACGCCGGCGAGGCCGATGATGCCGCCCTTCGAGAGGTGCGGGGAGTGCGTGGCTCGTCCGACGAGGATCGCCCCGACGGACACCAGCGCCGCGATGCCGAACAGCCACAGCACGGACCACAGGACCATGCCCGAGATCTGGTCGGTGTAGGCGGCGACGCCCGTGGGCGCCACCGGGCAGATCTTCAGCGGGACGATCAGCGGGTTCATGTCGGTTCCTTTCGGAGGAGGGCGAGGACGTTCTGGGCCGCCTTGAGCAGAGGGGCGGGCAACGGGTCGGGGGTCATGCCGGTGACCTGCAGGCGTGGGTCGAGCGGGAAGCCGGTCAGGTGCACTCGTGCGGGCATCTCGGCTGCGGCGACCTTGACCGGACGCGGCCACCGCTTGGCTGTGGGTCCCACGACCACTCCGAGCGCGTCCCGGCCGAGGAGGTCGGCGCATGACTCAAGGCGACGGACCCCGGGCACCGTGGCATTCGTGACGAGGACGACGTCGTCGAGCGTGCGCAGCACTGACCCCAGCCACCCGGCGCCTGCGCCTGCGCCTGCGCCTGACACGGTCGTCCAGTTGGTGTCCACGACCGTCCACTCGACCGACGACTCGGTCGGAACCGGCACGGTCGCGTCGCCGGCGATGGGGCGCTCCAGTAGGACGTCGCCACG
>CAKUSI010000450.1 GCA_934678955.1 uncultured Austwickia sp.
AGCGCCGCCCGTACATTTCCCGCCCACGGGCGGCAACCGCACACAAAACCCCAGCACCCCCCGTACATTTCCCGCCCACGGGCGGGAGACGCGCCGGTCAGCGCAGGTGATCGGCCGAGTTGCGGTCCGCGGAGGCGGCCTCGTGCGCGTCCAGGTCGCGGCGCAGCTCCGTCGGCAGGGCAAAGAGGATGTTCTCCTCCGCGGAGCGGATCTCCTGCACGTCGTCGTACCCGCGCGCGGCCCACGCGCCCAGCACGTCCCGTACGAGGATCTCGGGGACGGACGCCCCCGAGGTGACCCCGATCGTGCTGACCCCTTCGAACCACGCGTCCTCCAGCTCCGCGGCGTAGTCCACCAGGTGGCCGGCGCGCGCGCCGTGCCCCAGCGCAACCTCGACGAGGCGGACCGAGTTCGAGGAGTTGCGCGAGCCGACCACGATGATGAGGTCGCACTCGGGGGCCATCTGCTTCACCGCGAGTTGACGGTTCTGGGTCGCGTAGCAGATGTCGTCGCTCGGCGGGTCGATGAGCTGAGGAAACCGCTCCCGCAGGCGTCGTACGGTCTCCATCGTCTCGTCGACGGACAGAGTGGTCTGGGAGAGCCATACGACCTTGGACGGGTCGCGCACCTCGAGGGAGTCCACGTCGTCCGGGCCGTCGACGATCGTGATGTGCTCGGGCGCCTCACCCGACGTGCCCACGACCTCTTCGTGGCCCTCGTGGCCGATGAGGAGGATGTCCACGTCGTCGGCGGCGAAGCGGCGGGCCTCGCGGTGCACCTTCGTGACCAGCGGGCAGGTCGCGTCGATCGAGCGCAGCTCGCGAGATGCCGCTTCCTCGTGGACGGTCGGGCTGACGCCGTGCGCGGAGAAGACGACGGTCGCCCCCCGCGGGACCTCGTCGGTCTCGTCGACGAAGATCGCGCCGCGCGAGGCCAGCGTGGTCACGACGTGCTTGTTGTGCACGATCTCCTTGCGCACGTAGACGGGAGGCCCGTACAGCTCCAGCGCCTTCTCCACGGTGACGACGGCGCGGTCGACGCCGGCGCAGTAGCCGCGCGGTGCGGCGAGCAGGACACGCTTGGCGGAGGTCATCGGTTCATCGTACGGGGGTGCGCCCGCACTACCCTGGCCGGGTGAGCGACCCCGCATCCGGCCAGCCGTCGACCGACCGGACGCTGCCCGACAAGGCCGCGGACACGTCCGCCGAACGGCCGTGGCCGGTGCGTCTGCTGTCGATGAAGATCGCGGAGTACGTCGACCGCATGTCTCAGCTTTGGGTCGAGGGTCAGGTCGTCCAGGCGCAGCGGCGGCCAGGCGCCAACACCGCGTACCTGGTGCTGCGCGACGCCGACGTGGACATGTCGCTGACGTTGACGATGTCCGTGTTCGCGCTCGACGCGATGGCCACCCCGCTGCGCGAGGGGCAGCGGGTGGTCGTGCAGGCCAAGCCGACGTTCTGGACTCGCCGAGGGACGCTGCAGTTGGAGGGGCGCCAGATCCGCCCCGTGGGCGAGGGGGACCTGCTCGCCCGGATCGAGCAGCTCAAACGTGTGTTGGCCGCGGAGGGGGTCTTCGACGCCGACCGGAAGAAGCCCCTGCCGTTCCTCCCCCGTCGCGTCGGCCTCATCTGCGGGCGGGCGAGCGCCGCCCAGCGCGACGTCGTAGAAAACGCGCGCCGCCGCTGGCCGGGTGTCGCCTTCGATACCCGTGAGGTACCCGTGCAGGGACCCGACGCGGTCGCCGCAGTCCTGGCAGCCCTCGCAGACCTCGACGCGGTAGCGGACGTCGACGTGATCGTGCTGGCCCGCGGCGGAGGCTCGTTCGAGGACCTTCTGCCGTTCAGCAACGAGGCCCTGGTCCGCGCCGTCGCTGGCACGCGCACGCCCGTCGTGAGCGCGATCGGGCATGAGGTGGACACGCCCCTGGTGGACTTCGCCGCCGACGTGCGCGCTTCCACGCCCACGCATGCCGCCGCCTGCATCGTCCCGGAGGAGCGCAGCGGGTTGGCGGACGCCCGGTCCAGGCTGCGCGGCGCGGTCCGGCGCCGCCTGGCCGATCAGCGAACACGCCTGGCGTCGCTGCGGTCTCGGCCGGTCCTCGCCGACCCGGCGGCGGCCCTCGCTCCGCATCGGCTCCAGGTGGACGGCTGTCGATCCCGCGCGCGGATGGTCCTGTCCGGGCGGATCCGACACGCCGTCGTCGAGGTGGAGCACCTGCGGGCGCGCGTTCGTGCGCTGAGTCCCCTGTCCACGCTGCAACGCGGGTACGCGGTGGTGGAGCACGCCGACGGCGGGGTGGTCACCAGCCGCGACCAGGTCGAGGTGGAGGAGTTACTGCGCGTACGGGTGGCCGAGGGCGACTTCGGCGTCCGCGTCGCCGGCTGAGCCGGCTGGCGGGATGACCGACTGGCGGGCTGACCGACTGGCGGAGGTCTCGCATCCGGCCATTTCCCGCCCACGGGCGAGATCTGGTCAGATGACGCCGCGCCGACCCGTACATTTCCCGCCCACGGGCAGCATCCGCACGCAAAACCCCAGCACCCCGCCGCCACTTCCCGCCCACGGGCGAGGATCAGAGCGTCGCCACTGCCTCGCCGACGGAGATCAGGAGCACCACCTGCACCGCGGATAGCACCACGCACGTCAGGAAGCCCACCGACGCGACACGCCAGGCACGTTTCGACTTTCCCCGCGCTTTCGTCCCAGCGACGAACGCGAATGGCAAGAGCGCGAACGCCAGCAGTCCGGGAAGCATGGGGAGGAGCACGTTGCTGATCAGCAATACCCCGGCCACCGCCACCCCGATCGTCGCTCGCCTCGAGACAGCATCGCTCACGAGCATCTCCCCTCCCGTCGTCCACAGACGCGGCCGCCTTCCGCGCACGAAATGCGCCGGACGCGGAGGGGGCCACCCGGCCTCAGCGCGGATCCTGGCCACGCGACCACTGTGCGGA
>CAKUSI010000451.1 GCA_934678955.1 uncultured Austwickia sp.
AGCATCGCCAGGTGGGCGACCTGGTCGCGGGAGATCGTGGACATGGCGGCCAGTCTAGGGGGACCCCGCGCAGCACCCTGGCAGCCGGCCCGGCGCCCCGCCTCACGCCGAGACGTTGGCCAGGCGCCGGTTCATCGCGGTCGCGTACTGGGCGGCATCCAGCCCCGCCACCAGGTGCCATACGTCGGGCGACACCTGCACCGCGCCGGCCAGGCCCGCGCGCTCCAGCGCCGCGGGGTCGACGAACGCGGAGTCCTTGACCTGCACACGCAGTCGGGTCTCCGCCACGAGGTCCACCGCCTCGACGTTGTCCCGGCCGCCGACCGCGTCGAGCCACTGCTTGGCCTGGTTGGCCTCTTCGTCGGTCACGACGATGACCACCGGGGCCGGACCCTCGGGCTCCAGATCGGCCTTCGCCGCGGCCTTCTGCTCCGCCGTGCGGTAGTCGAGGAGGACGACGAGCGCCATCGATGTGAAGAACGCGGCGGTGACAGCGATGACATACAGCGGGATGTTGCTGAACGCGGGGATCGTCAGGAGCGAGCTGAACACGAAGGCGCTCGTGTGCAGGCCGCCGCCGAACCCAATGATCAGGCCGCCGACCAGGCAGCCCGCCAGCAGGCGGGGATAAATCCGCTTGAATCGCAGGTGGATCCCATAGAGGGACGGCTCGGAGATGCCGCCGAGAAGGCCCGCCGCCAGCGCGCCCGTGGCTGTCTGGCGCATCTGCACGTCCTTGTCGCGCGCGGCAAGGACGAGCACGCCCGCGGTCGCGCCGAAGCAGGCGAAGTTCCAGGCGCCCATGGGTCCCTGAATGTAGTCGTACCCCAGGGTCTGGATGTTGAGCAGCATGATCGCGTTGATCGGCCAGTGCAGACCGAGCGGGACCATGAACGGGTACGCCAGCGGGACCACCACCGCGAAGATGAACGGGGAGAAGCCGTTGATGGCCCCGAGGATGTTCGCCAGGCCCGCGCCCGCATAGACCCCGATCGGGCCGATCAGAAAAGCGGTGAGCGGCAGCATGACGAGCATCGCGACGAACGGCACGAAGATCAGCTGGACGTTCTCGGGAATGACGCGGCGCAGGCCCTTGTAGAGCGGTCCGAGCACCGCCGCCATGAGCAGCGGCGGGAAGACCTGGGAGCTGTAGTTGAAGAGGGTCAGCGGGACGCCGAAGATCTGGACGATCTGGACCTCGCTGCCGAACACCGTGGTCGGCTCCGCGAACTTCGACAGGCCCTGTGTGAAGCCCGGGAGCATGACCAGCGCCATGACCGCGAAGCCGACCCAGGGGTCCGCGTTGAGCTTCTTCGTCGCGTTGTAGGCCACCATCAGCGGGAGGAACACGAACACGGTCTGCCAGCACAGGTTGACGAACTGCCAGCTCGGCGGAAGTTCGGTGCGGGGGTCGGCCCAGTTCCCGATGAAGCCCATCGTGCTCATCAGCGACATGAACGTGATGAACAGCGAGGCGCCCAGCAGGGCTCCGAGGATCGGCCGGAAGCTGTCGGAGAGGAACTCGAAGAAACCGTCGAGCCACGCGAACTTGCCGCGCGGGCCACCCGCGCGAGCCGCCGCCTTCACGTCGTCGTCGGACGAGGTGCCCATCGACGCCATCTCGGGCAGGGCGAGGATGTCGTTGTAGACGTTCTGGACCGCACCGCCCATGATCACCTGGAACCGGTCGCCCGCCTGCGGGACGGCGCCCATCACCCCCTTCACACCCTCGACGGTCTTGACGTCGATCCCGGAGGCGTCCTTGAGCTGGAAGCGCAGGCGCGTGGCGCAGTGGGTGAGCCCGGCGATGTTCTCGGCCCCGCCGACGCTCTCGACGATCTCGCTGGCTGTGGTTGACATGGTGAGTCCTTCGCAGAGACGCCGGTGCGGGATCAGTCCTCGTCCACCGGGACGAGCGCGCGAACCTGCGCGGGGGTGCCGCAGGTCAACGCCTGGTCGGCCAGCTCGCGGCACCGCTCGTGCGAGTACGCGCGGACCGCCGCCTTCACCGATGGGATGGCCGGGATCGAGCAACTCAGCTCGTCGACGCCGAGGCCCACGAGCAGCGGCACGGCCTGGGGGTCGGACGCGATGCCCCCGCAGACCCCGATCCACTTGCCGCGCTCGTGCAGCGCCTCGGCGGCTGACCCGATCAGCGCCAGGACCGCGGGGTTGCACGGGTCGACCTGGGGGGCGAGCTTCGGATGCCCGCGGTCCATCGCGAGCGTGTACGAGGTGAGGTCGTTGGTGCCCACGCTGAAGAAGTCGCAGCCCTCCTCGGCCGCGAACGCCTTGGCCAGCACGGCCACCGAAGGGACCTCCATCATGATCCCGACCGGGACGTCGGCGCCCACGCCGCTGCGGGCGCGTTCCTCATCCCAGATCTCCTTGGCGGTCCGCCAGTCGTCGAGGGTGGCGATCATCGGAAACATGACGTGCAGGTGGACGCCAGCGTCCGCCGCGGCGAGGATCGCCCGCAGCTGGGTGCGCAGCACGTCCGGCTGGTCCAGCCCGACGCGGATGCCCCGCACGCCCAGGAAGGGGTTCTCCTCCGCAGGAAGCGGCAGGTAGGGCAGCGGCTTGTCTCCGCCGACGTCGAGCGTGCGAATGACGAGCGGCTGACCGGGCCGCAGCGCGCGGGCGCAGCCGGCGTAGCTCTCGGCCTGCTCCGCCTCTGTCGGCGCGCTCGAACGGTCCAGGAAGGCGAACTCGCTGCGCAGCAGCCCGACGCCCTCCGCGCCACGGGTCATCGCATCGCGTGCGTCGTCGGCACCACCGATATTGGCCACCACGGCGATCCGGCGGCCGTCGGTGGTGACGGCGGGCTCGTCGCGATGTTCCTCGTCGCGGGCCTTGCGCTCCGCGATCCGCCGCTGGCGCTCCCGGATCGCCTCGACGTCCTCGTCGCTCACGTGGAGCCGCAGCGTGCCCTTGGTCCCGTCGAGCACGA
>CAKUSI010000452.1 GCA_934678955.1 uncultured Austwickia sp.
CTGTTCGTCACCCGGACCGACAGCCCCCCGGTCGCCATCCGCAGATGGGCGGCCCCGGCGCGCGCGGCGGGGACGGCGAACGCGCGGCTCAGCCCCTCGTCGTACCGGCCGTTGTGACCCGCGCGGAACCTGCGCAGCGACGTGCCGCCGACCCCGTCGGCCAGCCACATGGCGCCCCACCCGTCGCCGTGCACCCTCGCGAGCATTTGGAACTGGGTGGTGGTCCGTTCCCCCAGCACGGAGCTGAACGTCGCGGCTGTCGGCGAGGCGAACGCGAGGATGCGGCACATGAGTTCGGTTCTCGATCGGTGGCGGTGGCGGGATGTCGACTGGTCTACGTCGAGCTGGTCGATGGGGACTGCGCGGTCGGGGCTGCTCGGTCGGGACGGCTCGGTCGGGACTGCTCTGTCGGGACTGCTCTATAGGTATGTGATCGGCGGTTCAGGCGAAACGTTGCAGATGAAGCTCATGGATCTCCTCAGCGAGTTCGGGGTCGGGTCCGTCGACGCGCGCGCCTGAGATGATCTGTGCGATCGGCAACGTCCGGATGGGGGCGGGGCCGACCCCCAGGTCGGCGAGCCAGCCGGACAGTTGCTCTGAGGAGCTGGCATACACGATCCGGCCGAGCCCTACCCAACCGTGCGCCGCCGCGCACATCGGGCAGTGCTCCCCGGACGTGTAGACCGTGCAGGCGTCGCGGTCCGGCTCGGGCACGTGGGTGGCCGCCCAGCGCGCGAGCTCGAACTCCGGATGGCGGGTGTGGTCGCCCCCGCCCACGTGGTTGCGCTCCTCGCGGAGCACGCGCCCGTCGGGGCCCACCAGCACCGAGCCGAACGGCTGATCACCCGCCGCCAGCGCTTCCCGGGCGAGCGCCACGCAGCGGCGCAGGTGCGCGCGGTCGCTCTCGCTGAGAGTCATGGGCCGACCTTAAGCCTTTCGTCAAGAAGACGACACCAAATCGTAACCTAGGGATCCGTGAAAAGCCCTGGCACCCAGGGCGGACGGGAGAAACATGTGGCGGACGGGTCGACCCCGACCCTGTCCCACGCGGGCGCTCCTCTCCCCGGGAGCGCCCATGACGATGTGAGGAGCTGTCATGTCCGTCGTCGTAATGATCATGGTCGTCTATATGGCCGCGATGATCGGCATCGGGCTGTATGCCCGCACCAAGGTCACCGACACCGAGGACTACCACCTCGCCGGCCGCCGCCTCGGCGTCCTGATGACCGCAGGCACGCTCGCCGCGACGGAGATTGGTGGAGGGAGCTCGGTCGGCGTCGCCTCGCGCGCGTACGGCGACTGGGGCCTGTCCGCCGGGTGGTACGTCGTGTCGGCCGGCATCGGCATCCTGCTGGTGTCGTTCATCGCGCCGATGATGCGCCGCAGCATGGCGACGACCGTCCCCGAGGTGATCGGGCGACGATACGGTCCCGCCAGCCAGACGATCACCGCCATCCTGGGCGGATTCGCCGTGATGGCCCTCGCCGCCGTGCAGATCACCGCCACCGCCACGATCATCTCCACGCTGGCCAACATCGGCGCGGTGCCGGCCATCCTCTTCTCCGGCGTCGCGGTCGTGTTCTACACGTGGTTGGGTGGCATGTGGTCGGTCACGCTCACCGACTTCGTGCAGTTCTTCCTGATCGTGGGCGGGTTCGCGCTTGCGGCGCCGTTCGCGATCAACGCGGCCGGCGGCTGGGGGTCGGTGGTGGACCGCCTCCCCGAGGGACAGTTGGGCTTCACCAAGATCGGCTGGACCACCATCGTCGGCCTGATCATCCTCTACTTCATGACCTTCTCCACGGGTCAGGAGGCGGTGCAGCGCTACTACTCGGCCCGCACGCCCCGGGTCGCGGTGCTCGCCTCGATCCTCTGCGGGCTGCTGATGACGGCGTACGCCTTCATCCCCGCGATCATCGGCCTCGTCGCGCTCGCCGAGTTCCCGGACATCCAGGCGAACAACGCGCTTGCGACGGTCGCGGTCAACCTGCTGCACCCGGTCGTCGCCGGGCTGCTGTTGAGCGCGGTCATGTCGGCGACGCTGTCGAGCGCGTCGGGTGACCTGCTCGGCGCGGCGACGATCTACGTGAAGGACCTGTACCCCAAGATCACGAAGAAGCCACTGACCGACGAGCAGGAGCTCAAGATCAGCCGGCTGATGGTGCTGGTGGTGGGCACGGCGGCCATCCTGATCTCGCTGTGGAGCCAGGCGATCATCCCGCTGCTGGTGTTCGCGTTCACGATGCGGTCGGCAGGTCCGTTCTCGGCGTTCATCTTCAGCCTGATCTGGAAGCGCACGAGCCAGCTGGCCGGCCTCGTCTCGATCATCGTCGGCACGATCGTCGGTGTCGCGTGGGAGGCGGTGGGCGATACGGAGACGATCGCCTCGATCATCACCGGCAGCGTCGCGGGCCTGATCGTCTTCCTGTTCATCCACATGATCGATGCGCGCCGCGGGAACCTCACCGGCGACGCGTGGAGCGGCGAGGACGCGGACGCTGCGACCCCGGTCGAGGGGACGCGTTAGCCCCGTCGAGCCTGCGCGCCCGCGTCGGGCCTGCGGGCACGGCTGGTCGAGTTGGCCGTGGCTGATCGATTTTTCTCGGTGGCGCTCGGCGGGGACCCGGTTCGTCGGCGGGGACTCGGTGTGTCGGCGGAGACCCGGTTTCTCGGCGGGGACTCGGTGTGTCGGCGGAGACCCGGTTTCTCGGCGGGGACTCGCTTCGCCGCCGGGGACTCGGTCTTGTCGGCGCAGGCGCTGCTGGAGTGGCACCCAGGCCGAAGAAGGTGGGTCACCGTCGAGTCTGGAGGCCCGCGAAGGGCGGTCGCCGTCGTACATTGCGGTGCCCGTGCGGCGTTCGTGTCGCGCGGGCACCCGTACCGCGTCCCTCTCCCACCCGTGGGCGGGAAATGTACGCGTCTGCCCAGGTATCCGCGCTGGC
>CAKUSI010000453.1 GCA_934678955.1 uncultured Austwickia sp.
CGTACGCGCTCCGGCAGATCCTCTTCGTGCAGCCGACCCAGTCCCGGCGCCGCCCGCAGTTCGCCTCCGGCGCGGCGTCGTGGCTCATCACCGGCGTCGTGATCGCGGGGCTGGTGGTGTGGCAGTGACCCGTGCGGCCCGCCCCGACCCGACCCCCAGGAGGACGCGATGGTCTTCGAACTCGACACGAGCCTGAACCCGACGCTGGCGCCGCTCGCCTGGCTGGTCGGACGCTGGGTCGGGGTGGGCGTGGTCGGCTACCCGTCGATGACCTCGGTCCAGTTCGGCCAGGAGGTGGACTGCTCCCACGACGGCCGCGAGTTCCTGCGCTGGGTGAGTCGCAGCTGGCTGCTCGACGAGGAGGGCACGCGGGTGCGGCCCGCGGCCACGGAGAGCGGGTTCTGGCGGGTGCTGCGCACCGGCGAGATCGAGCTGCTGCTGGCGCACCCCACGGGCATCGTCGAGATGTACGCGGGGACGCGGGACCCGCAGCGCCCGGCGGTGCAGCTGCGCACGGACGGGGTGATGCGCAGCCCCGAGGCGAAGGAGTACAACGCCGCCACCCGCATGTACGGCTATGTCGACTCCCAGCTGATGTGGGCGATGGACATGGCCGCAACTGGCCACCCGCTCACCAGCCACCTGTCCGCCACGCTGCGCAAGGCCCCGTCGACGTGAACCACGCCTCGCCGCGGCCGGGCCACGGGGCGGACACCTCCGGGGACGTGGGCCCGACGTTGCGCGCCCTCGGGATGCGGATGACGCCACAGCGCGAGCGGGTCCTGGCGGCGGTGCGGCGCCTGGAGCACGCCACGCCCGACGCCGTCGCCGAGGAGGTGGACCGCGACGCCGGCGCGCCGCTGTCGCTCTCGACGGTCTATCGCAACCTCGAGGCGTTGGAGCAGGCGGGGATCGTGTCGCACACGTACCTGGACCAGCGCACCCCGAGCTACCACATGACCGCGCACGCCGATCACCTGCACCTGATCTGCCTGGGCTGCGGGAAGGTCTCCGATGCGCCCGTGGAGTTGGCGGACGGGCTCGCGCGCGCTCTGATGGACGTGGTGGGCTTCGTGGCCGACGTGCGGCACCTGGCGGTGCACGGCTGGTGCGCCGCGTGCGACGCCGCCGACCCGCAGGAGCGAGACTGGGTCGAATCGACGGAGGGACGGACATGACGTCAGTACTGCTGGAGCGCCTCGGCGCGGTCGAGGCGGGCGGCGTCGACGCGGGGGTCGCGGCGCATTACGGGGACCCCATGCGCGAGCAGCGTCTGTTGCGTGAGGGCCTGGCGGTGGTCGACCTGTCGCACCGCGGGGTGGTGAGCGTGACCGGCCCGGATCGCCGGTCGTGGCTGCACTCGCTGACGACGCAACACCTGACCGATCTGGCGCCGCGCGCCTCCGCGGAGGCGCTGGTCCTGTCGCCGCACGGACACGTCGAGCACGCCCTGCACGTGGTGGACGACGGCGAGACCACGTGGCTGACGCTCGAGCCGCGGACCTCGGAGGCGTTGACCGGGTGGCTGCTCTCGATGCGGTTCATGCTCCGGGTCGACGTCACGGACCGCACAGAGCAGTACGCGGTCCTCGGCGAGCCGACCGCCGCCGAGGGGCTGGAGGGCGAGGCGGTCACCTGGGCGGATCCGTGGCCCGGGCCGGTGGGCCAGACCTGGTGCTACGGGCCGCAGGAAGGTCACCCTGGCGCGCAACGGGCCTGGCGCGAGGTGATCGTCCCCCGGGCCGAGCTCGCGCAACGCGTCAGCGACCGACCGCTGGCCGGGACGTGGGCCGCGGAAGCGGAGCGCGTCGCGGCCTGGCGCCCGCGGCTGGGCTTGGACACGGACCACCGGACGATCCCGCACGAGCTCGACTGGCTGCGCACCGCCGTCCACCTGAACAAGGGCTGTTACCGCGGCCAGGAGACCGTCGCCCGGGTGCGCAACCTGGGCAGGCCGCCGCGCCGGGTCGTCTTCTGCCACCTCGACGGGTCCGGCCACACGATCCCGGAGCCAGGGACTCCGCTGACCCTCGACGGTCGGACGGTCGGCCATCTCGCCTCCGTCGCGCGCCACGTCGAGGACGGGCCCATCGCTCTGGGGCTCGTGCGGCGCAACACCCCCGTGGACGCGACGCTGCTCGCGGGCGAGACGGCGGCGGCGCAGACGGTGATCGTCGCGCCCTGAACGCCCGTCGGCGCCGCGGTCGCGGCCGGGAGTGCCCGGGAGTGTGGTGAACGACGCACCACTCAAACTTGCACCCCGCTTGCAGTTGCTAGCAGACTATGCGCGTGACATCTTTGCCCACCCCTGCCAGCAGCGTGCACGATCTCGGTGCCTACCTGCGGCAGCAGCGGCAAAACGCAAACCTGTCCGTGCGTCAGCTATCTGCACTCACGGGCGTTAGCAACCCGTACCTCTCGCAGGTCGAACGAGGACTACGCCGACCGAGCGCCGAGATCCTGCAGCGACTAGCACAGGGGCTCTCGGTGTCCGCCGAGTCGCTCTACGTCCGCGCCGGCCTGCTCGACTCAGCCCATGGGGGGCGAGGCCCGGACGTGCGCACCGCGATCCGGCTCGACGGTCGGTTGAGGGAGGACCAGCGGCGCGCGCTGCTGCGCCTCTACGACGGGTTCGTTGCCGCCGAAGAAACAGCCTTCGGCACCGAAGACCATCCCAACAGCACACTCGCCAAGGAGCATGTGATGAACTCCGAATCCACGGAGCAGAAGGAAGCTACAGCCAAGAAGGTCGTCGCCGAGGCGCTCACCCCCGTGTACGCGATGGTGGGGGCCTCCGACCTGGCCGTCGAGAAGATCCGTGAGCTGGGCAACCGCGCGGCGCACGACGCCAGCGCCACCGTCGACCAGCTGCAGGAGCGCGCCGAGAGCGCCGGCAACGACGTGACGAAGGCGGTCAAGGGCCTCCGCGAGGACCCGAAG
>CAKUSI010000454.1 GCA_934678955.1 uncultured Austwickia sp.
CGTCATGATCGCCTCTCCATCGGACATCCCCGACGCCCGCGATGCCGTAGAGGCGGCCATCAACGACTGGAACAATGCGAACGCCAAGAACAAGCAAGTGGTGCTGCTTCCTTGGCGATGGGAGACGTCGTCCGTACCGGTACTCGGCGGGCACCCGCAGTCACTCATCAACTCACAGGGAGTTGATGAGTCCGACATCGTCTTTGCGCTGTTCGGTAGCCGTCTTGGGTCCCCGACGCCAGACGCGGTGTCGGGCACCGTCGAGGAGATTGCGCGCGCGGTGGACAGCGGGAAGCCGGTTCACCTCTACTTTTCTACAGCGGCGCTTCCGAACGATGTCGATACACGTCAGCTGGATGGGCTTCGAGATTTTCGCGCTGAGATCAGCAAACGCGGGCTGCTCGGAGAGTTTGCCACGACTGCCCAGCTTGGTCACGAAGTATGGAAGGCGATTGAGTACGACATCGCGCAACTCGACTTGGGGGTGCCCTTCTTGTCGACACCCCCTCGCGGGGTGAGGATCTCGGCTCAGCCGCAGCAAGAGCGCGAGGTCAAGAGCTTTGACAACAAGGGCAAGCCTCGGTACTCGAACCGCCACTGGATCGAGATCACCAACGCGGGAGACGAAGACGCGACGGACGTCCTCTTCGAATCGGTAGGTGACAACTCCAGCATGATGCTGGCTGGTGCCGATGCACCCAAGGTCATTCATGCCGGCCAGACTCGGCGCCTCAACGTCTTTCACCACATGGGTGGAGGCGACCCTGACATCCTGCGCATTCGCTGGATCGAGAATGGGGAGCCGAAAGAGCAGGACTTCCACGTCGGCTGATAGTCACACTCGGCGACAGAGCGGAAGCGCAGCGGCAGTGAACGCGGCGGCTTGCTGCCCGACGAGCATTCGGGTTTCGCACGACGCCTCGATCGCGGCCTGCTCGATCGCGGCGACGGCGGCGTCGAGTTCCTCCACGGTGGGCGCGGACACGCTGATGAGTCCGGTGTAGCGCAGGATGCCGTGGCCGGCGGTGAGGTCGGCTTCTTGCTGGAGGACGTCGTGGTATTCGGCGGTTAGGGAGGCGTCCTCGATCTGACCGATTTTCGCTCGCTGGGCTTGGTCGGAGATATGTTCGACCTTCTTCTTGCGGATGTCGCGGGCGGCTTGGTCTGAGCGCATCGGTGTGCAGATCAGCGAGAAGCTCCGTTGGATGCCGGTGGACAGCAGCACCGGCGAGAGGAAACCCGGATAGACCAGCGAGCGGGGCCACTCGCTGATCCAGAGCACGGCGTGGTGAGCGGAATCGGTGCGTAGCCGACCCCAGGCTTCGGTCACCGCGACGGGTCCCGCGGTCGCGAGGGACTGCCCGAGTTGGCCGTGGCGTTCCAGGGTGGCGGCGATGGCCGGATCGTAGGCCGAGCGCAGCATCACTGCGATCTGGCCTGGTGCCAGCCATCCTGCGGGTGACAGGTCAGCGGAGCGGAGCGCGGCGACGAGGGTGTTCATCTCTTGCCGCAGCACTGCGGCGGCACCGCGAATCCCTCCTCCGGCGGTTCTGATCTGCCGCGCCGCTGTCTTCATGTCGAGGCTGAGAGAGAGCGTGGTGGCGTGGCGTTCGCCCGCGGGTCCGGCGCGGTCGATGAGTTCGGCGTAGGTGTCGGCGGCCCATGACCCATCATGTGTGCCGTGGGCGGCCCACCATTCGGCCAGTCCGGTGCCGGAGTCTGGGAGGGTGCGTTCGAGGACTTGTAGCGTGGCGATGCGCCCGGAGCGGCAGACGGTGGCCAGGACCCGGCCCCAGGAGGTAACCCGACGTTCCTGCTCGCTGGGATCGAGCAGCACGAATGCGGGGTGCGTGACCTCGCACACCACCGTGAGGGTGGCGGCATGGGGGTCATGGATCATCCCGGCACCGGTGTCGGGATCGGAGTACTCACGCAGCCGCGCCCTGTCGCCGGGCAGCGCGAGCGTTCCAACCGGACGCGGCACAACGATCCTGCGCCGGTACAGGAGCTGCCCACCCGTTGTGCGCCACAGCCACCAGGACGCCACAGGCAGCCACTCCACGATCGGACGGCCTGCGACCGGGATCCACGTCAGCGCAGCGGCGAGCACCCACACCGGGGCGGTGTAGGCGAGCAGCAGCCCGCCGCCCGCGTAGAACGCGCCGATCAGTGTGGCTCCACCGATGGCGAGCGTGATGAGCTGGGTCAGCGACAGCCCGAGGAGGACGCCGCGGCGGGTGAGCCGGGAGAACTTCACCGGCACCAGATCACCCGCGGTTTGTCGGTCGTGGTTCGCGCTGCTCATCGTCTACTCCTTGGGTGGGCGTGGCGCGGGCGGCGGGGGCTGGTTCGGCGGTGGCGGTGACGGGTCGGTGCTCGGCGGTCGTGGTGCCGGGCTCGACGCCGGCGGTGCTGCGGGTGGCGCTCCGGGCGGTGGCGGTGTCTGCGCGGCTGCATCGGCGGCGCGTTCGCCCTGGGCTCCCAGTGCGGTTCCGGCCTTCGGGCCGGCGATCGCGGCTCCCTTGGCTACGCTCGCTCCGACCACCGCGGCCGCGGCCGCGGGACCGGCTGCGGCTGTGCTGCCTCCGCTTGCTGCGGCCCCTCCGCCGCCGGCCCCGCCTGCGCCACTCGCAGCGGGTGTAGGCGAGGGGGTCTTCGGCGGCGGTGGCGTCCCGTTGCCACTGCCAGAGGGTCCGCCCGAGCCGCTGCTGCTGGTCGTCCCGTCGAGCACCTTCTTCGGGTCTCCGCCGCCTTGCGGCTTGGTTGGGATGGGAATCGGGCGGTTGAGTGCGTTCTTGGCGTCCTGCTCGGAGCCGATCGCGTGGTACATGTCGAACCCGACAAAGGCGATGAACTTGTACCCTGAGTTCCGCAGCTGATCGCGTTTCTGGGACATGTCGGGGGACGAACGTGCAGGTCAGCGG
>CAKUSI010000455.1 GCA_934678955.1 uncultured Austwickia sp.
CGGCCTGCGGGGAGCGCGCGAACGCGCGCAGGCGGTGGGCGGTACGGTCGAAACCCGCACCGACGGCACCCTCTTCACCCTCGAGGTGACGCTGCCGGCGGGCGACTGAGGCGATCGGGGCGGCGCCCCGGGGAGCGAGGGGGGCATGGCGCAGGTCGCGGAGCCGGGCTCGACGCCGCCGACGCCGTCGAGACCTTTGGGGTCGCCGGGACCTTCGGGATCGCAGGGATCGTCGGGACCTTTGACGCCGCAGGGACCTGCGGGTTCGCCGGGATCACCCGGGTCGCCGGGCGATCGGCCCCGCATCCGGCTGCTGCTGGCCGACGACGAGAACCTCTTCCGCGACGCCCTGGCCACGCTGCTGGGCCTGCAGGACGACCTCGAGGTCGTCGCCCAGGCCGCGTCCGGCCCGGAGGCGGTGGCGATGGGCCGGGCCGCTCGCCCCGACGTGGCGGTCCTGGACCTGCAGATGCCCGGCGCGGACGGCATCGAGGTGTCCCGCGCGCTGCTGGCCGAGCTCCCGACGATCGGATGCCTGGTCGTGACGAGCCACGGCCGGCCCGGGTACCTGAAGCGCGCCCTCGAGGTCGGGGTGCGCGGGTTCCTGCCGAAGACGGCCACCGGCGCGGTGCTCGCCGAGGCGGTGCGCGTCGTGCACCGGGGCGGTCGCTACGTGGACCCCGAACTCGCGGCCGACGCGATCGCCGCAGGCGCCACGCCGCTGTCGGCGCGCGAGGCCGACGTGCTGGAGCTGGCGCCGGACGGCGCCCCGGTCGAGGAGATCGCGCGGCGAATCAACCTGTCGGTGGGGACGGTCCGCAACTACCTGTCCTCGGCGACGGCCAAGGTGGGCGGTGCTAACCGGCACGAGGCAGCCACGCTCGCCCGTGAGCGCGGCTGGATCTGACTCTGAGGGATCCTCTCGACGGGCGTAGACCAGGATGTTCGTGTCGAGCGCGATCATGAGCCGATCGTCGGTGAGAGCCCGTAGCTACGGTGGGTGACCTCATCAGGGTTCACATCGATGGCGAGGCCCCGGCCTCCCACCGTGGGGAACACGAAATCGACAGTGGCGACGTCGCGGCGCCGCTCGATCTCGGCGCGCAACCCGCTCACCATGAGTTCCCTGAACGAAACGCCCTGCTCTTGGGCCACGCGCTTGGCCTCTTCGGCCAATGCGTCGGGGAGCTCAACGGTCGTCTTCATGGACACACGCTACGACTCTCGCGTACTCCTGGGTGCAGATGGATCACTGTGTGGTGACCAGCGGCGTTGTGATCACTGTGTGATGACCAGCGGCGTTCACCGCGGCCCGCGCACAGGTGCGCGGGGCCGGCGGGTCGTCCACAGGTGCGCGGGGCCGGCGGGTCGTCCACAGGACCCTATGCGGCGCGGGTGGGGCGGGTGGCCTTCGCCGTAGCGTTCGAGCGTTACCGGGGTTGACGCCGATCAAGGCGCCGCCCGCATACTGCTCACGTTGGGAGGAGGAACCGTCATGAGCCAGGCCATCCCGCTCGATCACGCGGTCACGTTCGCCGAATGGGAGCGCGACTGGTGCCATCGCGAGGAGCGGTACGAGTTCGTGGACGGTATTCCGCAGATGGTACCCAGTGAGGCCGGTCCGAACGTTCGTGCCTCGTGGGAGCTCGGACACCTCATCGAGAGGCACACGGGTCGCGAACTCCTGTGCTACCCGACGTTCGACGTGGTCTTCCGACCAGCGCCATTCCACGCGCGGGCGCCAGACCTGATCGTCGTGCGAGCCTCACGCGCGCCGGCAGGCCACTGGGTGGCGCCGTCGGACGTCCTCCTCGCCGTCGAGGTCCACTCGCCATCTACTCGGGCAGTAGATCGGTCGGCCAAGCGTGCCGAGTACGCCACCCACGGGATCCCCAGCTACCTGATGATCGACACGCGCTCCGGCCACCCCACCCTGACGCTGCTCACGCATCCGATGGCGGGCGACTACACCCACGAGGTCCGCGGCGAGGCGGTGACACTGCACCTCGACGGGCACACGGTCGACATCGCCGCCGCGGACCTCCTCCGCTGATCCTCTTCCGCGGAACTCCTCCGCGAAGCGCCGGGGCTCCTCCGCGAAGCGCGGGGGCTCCTACGTGAAGCGCGGGGGCTCCTACGTGAAGCGCTCCATCAGCACGAAGTCCGACGGCACTTCCGCCTTGGCCAGGGCGTTTTCGAGCGCCACCACCATCGGGCTCGGCCCGCACACGTACATGTCCGGTGGGGCCGGGAAGTCGGCCAGCGCGGCGCCGACCACCTCCGCCGGAGTGCCCTGTACGTACCGGATCTTGTCGTGTGCGCTCTCCGGCAGGTCGCCCTCGGGCTTCCACACGCAGATCGTCACGCTCGCGTCGGGCAGCTGCTCGGCCAGCTCCGTGAGCTCGTCCAGGCAGAAGACATCGCCTGGGGTGTTGACCCCGAGGTAGATCCGCACCGCCTGCGGCTCGCCCCACTCGGCCATCCGGCGGGCCATCGACAGCAGCGGCGCCAGGCCCGTGCCCCCGCCGATGAACCAGCGCGGCCGGGTGCCGTTCTCCATGAGCTGGAACGCGCCGGAGGGGCCGCGGACGCTGAGCACATCGCCGACCGTGCCCTCTTCGTTGCGCAGCCAGTCCGACACCATGCCGGTCAACTGCTGGTGGATGAAGAACTCCAGCTCGCCGTCCCAGTTGCCGATGTTGGCCAGCGAGTACGTCCGCCACTGCTCCTGACCCGGCAGGAGGATCTGCATGTACTGGCCCGGGTCGAACTCCGCGGCGCTGCCGTGCACGTCGTCGGGGGTCAGGGTCATCCGGATCCGCCACACCCACTGGCTGACCCGGTCCAGGCCGGTGATCGTGGCCTCGCGGACCGGAGGGGCGGCGTCGACGATGCGGCTGGACTCGTACGGC
>CAKUSI010000456.1 GCA_934678955.1 uncultured Austwickia sp.
GGCGATGTCGTCTGCGGACAGCCACGGCTCAGCCACGTTGGTCCTCCCTCGCTCAATGGCCCAGGCAGGCCAACACCCACGATGATACCGGCTGAGGTACGGCTTGAGTTGGGTTTCTCCGGGCGTGGCCGAACGAGACGGGTTTCGAGAGTGGCCGCTGCGTTCTGCCGATCAGCGTGGGATGCGCACCTTGAGCCAGGCGGTCACCGTGTTCCGCCAGCGGTCCAGATCGCTGTTCCAGCAGAGGGTGTGGCCGGCATCGAAGGTCTCAAGCTCAACGAGGTCCGGGCGAGCGTCTCGGAGTGCTTGTGAGAGCCGGATCGGCACGGAGTCGTCTCGGGTGCCGTGGAGGATCAGGGTCGGCGTGTTGAGCTCTACGGCTCGGGATGTCCAGTCGAAGGTGGGAAGTGGGATGCGTCCTGGCAGGCCGACTGTGCGTGCCAGTGGGTCGAGGGTGAGCCACGGGATCGCGAGGTGCCCGGCTGCTGCAGGCCATCCGCTGCGGGCGCAGTTGGACTTGATGACTTCGGTCCAGTTGAGGACTGGGGAGTCGAGTACGAGCGCGGCGATCAGTCCCGGATGTCGCGGGTGGTCGGCGAGCTGGAGAGCGACAGCGGCACCCATCGACCAGCCGAAGATCACGACCTGTTCGGCTCCTCGTCGGACGGCGTACCCGATGGCCTCGTCAACGTCGCTCGTCTCTGCGTAGCCGAAGGTCGTCCGGCCGGTGCCAACTCGCGGCCCTTCTGCTGTGTTGCGGTAGCTGACGACGAGGGAGGTGTAGCCGAGTTCGGTTGCGGCGAGGACGCCGCGGAGGGTGCCGGCGCGGGTGCTGCCGAGGCCGTGGATGTGGATGGCCCAGGTCGCGAGGTCGCCGTCGATGCGCCAGGCCGGGCATGGTCCTGCGGGGGTCGTGATGGTGATGTCGCGTGTGTGGAGTCCGGCGTCGGCTGGGGTGGCGTAGTAGATGCCGCTCCAGGAGGCGCAATCGCCGGTCTTCGGAGTGAAACCCGATGTGGTGCCCGTGATCCTGCGAGCGACGCGGGTGGGTCCTCGATCGACGGTATCTGTGGCGAGCTGCGCCCAGCCGCCGTGCTCGAACCAGAGATTGTAGATGCCTGGCGCGGCGGCCTGGTCGGTGCGGTCGAGCACGATCAGGTCGCCGTCGTCGGTGTACTCGACGCCTCGAACGGTGAGGTCGAACATTCGTGGGCCGACGGGTGCGGTGAGCCGCCGCGCGATGGCCCACCCGACCCCGGCAACCGCTGCCGCCGCGGCCCCAGCGCCGAGAGCGATGCGGCCTATCACGACTCCCGCTCCTCGACGTAGGGAACGGGCGAGGTCGTCGCGAGGGCACTGTCGCTTCCGACGAGGTGGCTCTCGGCGCGTTCGAGCAGGTCGCGGTCGTCGGTGCTGATGTCGAAGGTGATGCGAGGGTCGATCATCGCGTCGCGGATTTCGACGATCACTCGGTGGAGGTGCCCTTCGGGGTCTTCGCTACTGGCGGCGAGGGGGTCGGCCTGGCTCAGCCCGGGCCGTGCGCGCGTCGCCTGGTGCCAAAGCGACTCCAGCTGCGCTGTGAGGGCGACGGTCTGCCTCTGCCGGGCGCGGTGCTGAGCGCGACGGACGGCAGGCTGGATCGCGAACCCGGCACAGAGGAACACGAAGGTCAGGACGGAGAGCGGATCGTAGGCGGACTGGATAGTGTGCATGAGGTCGAGGTGGCCCGTGGCGTGGGCAACGTCCATGACGATCACGGCGAGGCAGAGCGCGACGCCGAACGCCGACCCCAGGCTCAACAGTGCCGCGGGGAGGTGCTGGATGCCGGTGTTGTGCCGGTACTGCCTTATGGCGAGGACGAGCATCGCCACGACAATGACGAGGCAGTAGGTGAAGTTGATGATCGAGTAGACCGCCGCCGCTGGCTGTGCGCCGAGGTCGATCATAAATCGTGTGGTAGTGGTGCCGCGGTCGATGAGCAGGAACGATGCGGTGATCGCGAGCAGCGCGACGAGCAGGACGGGGATGCTGACGGCGGCTCGGACGAGCCTGGGCCGGTACTCGCCGGTCTTCATGACGCCGCGGCCGAGGAAGAACAGCCCGGTCATCAGGAGCGCGTCCGCGATCAGGGTGGCGAGGTTGGTGCCACCGAGCAGTCGATCGACGGCGCTGTAGGCGGCATCCACGTTGAGCGTCATCGCGATGGCGATGGTGAGGGCGGCGTAGGTGATGCTTCGGTCGGTGCGTTTGCGGCGGAAGATGAGCAGGCTCGCCACGAGCGCCCACATGAGCGTCGCGACGAGCGTCTGGATCATCCGAATATCTCCGAGTATCTGGACTCTGCGAACACCGACCCTCGGATGCCGGCGGCGAGCCGGTCGGCGAGGGACTCGGCGGCGATCTCGGTTTCGCTGTCGAGGTCTTGCCGCCTGAGCAGGCGACCTCTGGTGTACGGCGGGATGTTGGGCAGCAGTACCTCCCCGACTGCACAGCCGTCGCCTTCGCCGTGGCCAAGGATCATGTGGGCGAGCTCGTGGAGCACGAACTGCTGGCGATGCAGCGCGGAGTCGCTGCGGGCGTGAAGCACGACGTCTTCGGCATCGGTGGAGAGCCAGAGCGCGCAGAGGCCGTCGTGGGTGTCGAGGTCTGCGAGTTCGACGACGCGGAGCCTACGGTGCCGCCGGTCTTGGACGGTGTGGAGGAGATCGTCAAGGGCGAAGGTATTGCCGAGCTCAAGGCCCGCGACGGCCGCCGATACGGTCTGTTCGATCTTCACGGTTCGCCCCTTCTCTGTAGGGAGCAGGGACCGGTGGCGGCTCCATCGTGCGGTACCGGTCAGTGCTCGGGCATGTGTGTCATTTCCTCGTCCAGGAACTTGGTGATGGCGTGGAGTGCTTTCGGC
>CAKUSI010000457.1 GCA_934678955.1 uncultured Austwickia sp.
GCTTCGGGTGCGCCGCGAGCTGGCGCTTGCGGTGGGCGTCGAGCTTCTCGGCGAGATCGCGGATGGTCGCCTTCTGCCCGTCGCTCGCGTCGGGGAAGGGGAACGGGTCGAACGTCTTGTTCTTGTTGTAGCGGGGACGGTCCTCCAGAGTTCCGCCGGCTTCAACGGACCACACTGCATGCACCCGGGAGGACAGTACTCCCAATACGTGACCATCATCGGATGCAATGGCGTAAGCCATTGCGTCGGGGATCGTTTCACCCGGAACCAGAATAAACGGCCGATGTTTCGCTGTGTAAGGCGTAGCGATGAAGCCATCCAAACCCGCCAAGGCTCTCCGCATGGCTGGGCGAGGCTCCGCGAAGAGCCACCACCTGTCACGGTAGGCGGCCCTAGCGTTCTGGAGACGATGGGGCCGGACGGTGTTGTAGATGTGCTGATACAGCTCGGGCCACTTCGCTCTGGCCTCAGACTCGTCATACCCGAAGAAATCGATGATACATCTCTCTTGCGCCTGCTGAACCAAGTCCCGTCCGATGACATAACGCCGGACTACGGGGGGTAGCGATGTGGGATCGACGCCGAAGCGGGAAAGATCGCCCGGATCTAGCTTGAACCCCTCGTTCGCCGGGACCACACCCTGAAAACACAGGCTCGCATTCGCCTGGAGTGGCGTTGCCGCCCGGACATCCACGCCAGGCGTGAGCGCAGCACTGATGCGTGGCACCTGGCGGTACGCAACCTCCACAACATCACCGGGCAGTCGTGCACCGACTACCTCACCGAAGCGCGGCTCGACCGGGGCGTCGCCAGCCACGCCGACAGTAAACGCAACCTGCACCGCTGCGGAATCTGCGGCGTCCACCCACGGGTGCTCCGCGATCGCCAGAGCGAGTTTCACGTCCGACCCGTGATCAAGGAACGTTCGGAGAACCGGTTGGGAGTACTCCTGACGAATGCTGCTGGTCGTAATCAGCCCGAAAGCACGGCATGCCCGGATTGCGACTTGCTCGGCGGCTCGGGCCCACCAATAGACAACGAGGTCGATAGTGTCAGGTAGATCCGGGTACGCGTTCCGCAGCGCGTCCACGTACTCCGACGGCAGGGAGGAACGGATCACGCGAGCGCCGAGGTACGGCGGGTTGCCCACGATGAAGTCGGCGTCGGGCCACTCGGCTCGCCTCGCGTTCGGGTAGGCCTTGAGCACCACCCTCGCGCTCTCGTCGGGCACCTGCATGCCCGTAATCGGATCAGCCTTGGTGGTCTCGCCGTCCCACCTCGTCACAGGCACGCCGCGCTCGTCCTTGACGTCGACGCCGTCGGGCGGGCCGTCCCACTCGAGCACCGCGTCTCGCCACTGGATGTTGTCGTACTTCTCGAGGACCGGCTCGGGGACCTGCACCTCGCCGCGGTCGCCCTTGGCGCGGAAGTGCCAGCGCAGGTACCCGATCCACAGGACCAGCTCGGCGATCTCTTTGGCCCAGCGCTTCTTCTCGATGCCGAGGAACTGGCTCGGGCGCACGGTGATGCCGTCGAACTCGAGCAGCTCGTTCTGGTCCCCGAGGCGCCAGAGCTCCTCGCGGACCTCGGCCTTGAGCTCCTTCATCAGATCGAGCGCGACGTAGAGGAAGTTGCCCGAGCCGCAGGCGGGGTCGAGGACCTTCACCTCGCAGAGCTTCTTGTGGAAGGCCGAGAGCACCTTGGCCGCCTCGCGCACCTTGCCGGCGTCGCGCAGCCGGTTCGCATCGAGCCGCACGACCAGCCAGTCGGCCCGGAGCGGCTCCTCGATCGTCGGGCGGACCAGGCGCTCGACGTAGGCCCGCGGGGTGTAGTGGGCGCCGAGGCGGTGGCGCTCCTTCGGGTCGAGCGCGCGCTCGAGCAGGGTGCCGAAGATGGCGGGCTCGACCTGCGACCAGTCGTGCTTCGCCGCGTCGAGCAGGAGCGAGAGCGCGAAGGGATCGAGCGGGAGCGCCGAGGGGTCGGCGAAGAGCCCGCCGTTGAAGCGCTTGATCGTGTCGCCGCTCAGCAGCGTGCCGCCCGTGTTCATCGCGGACCAGAACGCCTGGCAGCCTCCCGGGAAGCTCGCCGGGCTCTTGATCCAGTACTTCTCGAGGTACTCCTGGAAGAGCTTCTTCTTGCCGGGGAACAGGCCGATGTCCTCGGCGAACATGCTGAAGATGCACCGCATCAGAAAGTGCGCGACCGCCTCAGGCGTCTGGCCGCCCGCCTCGAGAGACTGCGCCAGCGTGGCGAGCGACTCGGCCACCGCGCGGCTGACCCTCGCCTGGTTGCGCGTGGGATCGAGCAAGAGGGGATCGGTCCAGATGGTGCGGAGCGTCCGGAGCTTCTGCTCGTCCAGCGTCTTCAGGTAGATGCGATTGGCCGGCGGCTCGGGGAACGCCGTCCAGTGGGCGCTGCCGTCGAAGCACGAGTGGATCTCGAAGACGTGGCCGACGTCGCAGACGAGGATGAAGGGCGGGGGCTCCGCGAGGGTCTGCGCGTAGCCCTTGGCCTGGCCGCGCGCCTTCTCCATCTCGTTCTCCCAGCCGGGCGTGTCGCGCTTGGCGAACCCCTTACTGCGCGAGGCGACGCTGCCCTCGTGCGCGCCCTGCTTGCTCTCGAGGACGAAGCAGCCGGCCTTGTAGAGGTCGATCCAGCCGACCCGCTCCCCGGCGGCATGCGCGAGCTGCACCTTGCGCTCGAAGACGTAGGTGTCGGCCGCCGGATCGTTCACCGCCGCCGACGGGTGCGGCACGCCCATCAGATCGGTCAGCTCGGTGAGGAAGAGCTGCGAGTTGCTGCGCTCGGCCGATTGGGAGCCGAGCCACTTGGGAGCCGAGCCACTTGGCCTTGAAGGCCTCGATCGCGGGCTGCGTGGACATGCGCGCGAGACCATACAC
>CAKUSI010000458.1 GCA_934678955.1 uncultured Austwickia sp.
GCCGACCCGCTCGATCAATCCCTTTCAGCGACTTTCAACGCCTCTCCCGAAACCCGCTCGGCGGATCCAGGTTCAGGGTGGGCAGGTCGATGGCGTCGGCGAAGTGCGCGGCCAGCAGCTTGTCACTCTCGGCTTCGAGGCGGGCGCGGTTCGCCATGAGGTCGGCGATCTCCTGGTCACGGCCCGCCATGCGCTTGTCGAACGCCGCATCGACCTTCGCGGCGAGGTCACGGTAGGTCTGGTCGCTGATCGTGATGCTCGCGTAGGAGTCGGCCACGAGGCGTTCGGCGACCGCGACGGGCACGGCCCGCCGGCTGCAACTGGTCTTCTTCGATGCCCTGCCGGAGCAAACGAAGTAGGCGTAGGTCGTGCCGCGTGGGTTGGTGGCGAAGTCGAGCAGCATCCTCGATCCGCAGGTGCCGCAGTGCAGGAGTCCTTTGAGGTGGTGGGCGTGCTGGACGTGCCGGGTCATCTTCGCCGTCCGTGCTCGCAGCAGCGACTGCACCGTGTCGAACAGCGCCGGCTCCACGATGGGTTCGTGCGCCCCCGGATACAGGCCGCCCTTGTAGCGGATCACCCCGGCGTAGTACGGGTTCGTCAGCAGCTTGTAGAGCGTGTTCTTCCCCAACGGCTTCGACGGGCGCTTCGGCGTCGGCACCGTCACCAGACCCCGCGCTGTCAGGTCGCGCAGCAGCCCGGTTACGGAGGTTTCACCGCCCGCGTACTGCTCGAACGCCCACCGGATCAACGGGGCGCGTTCGGGATCGACCTCGACCGTGCGGACTTCGCGGCCGTTCCCGTCGGTGCGGCGCACGTTCAGATAGCCGATGGGCGCGCGCATCGGCGTGCCGCCCTGGGCGACTTTCTGCGTCAGCCCCTTCGTGACTTCGGTGGCGAGGTTCCGGGAGTAGAACTCCGCAATCGAGGACATGATGCCGTGGACGAGCATCCCCGAAGGCGTCTGGTCGATACTCTCGGTGGCGGAGACGAGGGTGACCCCGGCGCTGATGAGGGCTTCGTGAATCTTCACATCGTCAGCGCGGTTGCGGGCGAGCCGGTCGAGCTTGTGCACGATGCAGAACTGCACCCGGGTCGCGGCGATGAACGCCAGCAGGTCCTGCAACCCGTCACGATCCGCCGAGCGCGCCGACTCCCCGGCGTCCACGAACTCCCGCACGATGCGTGCGCCCAGCTCGGCGGCCTTCCTCGCGTTGGCCTCGCGCTGGGCGGGGATCGAGAAGCCTTCGTCGGTGCCGCCGCGCTCGGCCTGCTCGCGCGTCGAGACACGCAGATACGACACGGCCAGCAGCACGGGCCTGTCGTCCTTCGGTTCGTCGGTGAGGCCCGACGAGGCGCGGGCGTCGGTGGGAGCGGTGATGGTCATGCGGTGCTCCTTCGTTGGGGCGATGGTTCGGCTTCTACTCTGCCTCGTTCGTCTGACACCGGGCCGAGCCCGTCGGGTGCCGGGAGGTCGTAGGGGTCGGGCTCCCCGGCACGGTGAGCGTCGTAGCGAGCCTGGGTGATGTTCAGCACCCACTCCACCAGCCGCCGCATATCCGGCTCCACCCGCCGGGTGACCCGCAGCCGTAGCCGCCCCGGATCGTCCCGAGTGCCTGCCCCGAGCGCACCCCTGCCCCGCGCCGCACGTCGCGGTCGCTCGGCATTGGTGGGTCGGGGCGGTTCACTCATCTCTATCTCACGCTATGGCAGATACGCCAGTGACACGTTACCACAGATATGGCGTAGCGGCCATTGCATGAGATTCTGCTAGGCTTGGAGGCATGGTCGAGGAGTTGGAGAGCGTGCCGCTGCTCGTGGCAGCCGACTTGCCTGCGGGCTGGCAGATGCCCGAGCCCTCACCCATCGACCCCGAACACGACAGCGCCGAGATTGACGCGGCGCTCAAGTACGAGCAGTGGGTCGATCCCGCGCCGGGCTTGGATAGGAAGCTGAACTCCAGCCACAACAACAACGACTCCGGGCGCTGGTTCCTGATCCAGCACACCGAATCATCCACGCGCGTGCTGCTGCGACTGCAACGCCAGTACGTCATGGGTGAGGGACCCAAGGGCGAGGTGCGGATCACCGGGATCGTCTACCTGCCCGAGTGGGCGGGCGACCCGGTGGCGAGCCCGATGCTGCGCAACCTGCCCACGTCGCGGATCGAGGCGGCGATCAACCGCCGCCAGTTCGCCGTCACCGGGGCCAGCCGCTTCACCGGCGGCACCATGACGATGCCGTCCGGTCGCGTGCTGCGCTCGGTGGATGTGATGAAGCCGTTGGGGAACCCGAAGCGCACCCCAGACTTCTACGAGGTCGTCGCTCTCCAACACACTCGTCTCGTGGACGACGGCGAACCGAATCCGACCGCGAGAATGGCCGAGATCAGCCGCGTGCCCCTGTCCACGGCGCAGGGCTGGGTCGCCCGCGCCCGCCGCAAAGGACTCCTCCCACCCGGACGCCGCGGCCGCGCCGGGTAACGCGGCTATGTCGAGCTGAGCGGCTGACGACGCGGGCGTGGTGCCTATCGGACGGCACCATGAGTCACGGTCGTGACACCTGAATACCGGGTATCTGCCGTACTTCATCGAGGGAAAGCGTGTCGGCGGCGGTCATGGCGCGGGTCGGGCGGAGCCGTACCGCGGCGGTTGTCATCCTGGCCGTGAGGATGCCTGTCGCGTGGGACTGTCCGACGCCCGTTGCGGTGAGCTGGTCCCCGGTCCGACGATTCAGCGCCGTCAGTGACCATGCTCTGCTCCCGAGATGCGGGGCGTGCCGCACGAGCCCCCGCAGCACAGGAAAACGCCCGACGACCGCGAGCGCGCTAGCCTCGCGCTTTCATGCGGCGGCGATCTGAGGCGTTGAAGTTGTGAAGAAGGGTGCCCCTGACCTGCAAGA
>CAKUSI010000459.1 GCA_934678955.1 uncultured Austwickia sp.
CGCGGGCAGCGACGTCGGCGGCCTTCTTCGTCGGCGTCACCACCCGTACCCGCCGACCCTGCGCGGAAGCGGCGGTGATGGCGGCGCCGAGCATGGTCGTCTTCCCCGCACCCGCCGCACCCTCCACCACAACCAACGGCATGGTGGAAGCGACCGCAGCGACGGCGAGTTCCTGGTCGGCATCCAACCCGCGCTGCTGCGCGAGTCGACTCACGTCTGGCACTTCAGCCGGTGGCGCGCCAGCGCGGGCGGTAAGCAGATCACGCAGCTCGGTCTCGGCCGCGACCACCCGAAGGCTGGTCAGGTGCGCGACATGCTCAGGAGTCGGTGCTCCGAGCGGGAGGATCGAAAGGCAGTCCTCAACTGCCAGGCGGGTGGTGATCGAGATGAGGTCCCGCAGTTCCTCGGGTTCGGCCGTGACGCCGCACGCGGTCACGATCCGGGTGACGTGCTCGGTGATCGTGTGGATCGTCCATGCCGACGCACCGGCGGCGCAGCGGTCCAGCGCCCGTGCCGCGAGGTGTTGCACCCGCAACTCATCCAGCCTCACAGGATTGCGGCGTGGTGAGCGAGGTACGTCGGGGGTGTAGCCGGCGTCGTCGAGTTCACGACGCCACCCGTCCTCGCTGCCAAGCGTCGTGGGCTTCTTGTTCGGACGTTGGTGGTCCCACGCCTTCGCATGCAACCTCGCGGTGACGACCGGCCCCGGCTCTTGGCCTGGGTGGGCGTTCTCCCACTCAGCGGTGAAGCGGGCGAGGTTCCGTTCCACCTGCGCGGCGCGCTTGGACATGAGCGCGTTGTACGGCTCCAGCTCAATGACCTCGCCGGTCACCGGGTCGAGGGTGAGTCCGTGCGCGTCGAGCACAGCAGTCAAGTGTGGGTGTGCTGCGATGACTGCCGTGCCGAGGGCGCGGATCGCGCCCTGTTGCTTGAACAGTGCTGCGGTGTCCAACGCCCGCCACCGGCCGGCGGCGCGGACGCGGGTGCCGATCTGGAAGTGGGTGTGGCGGTGCGGATCACCGGCTCGCGACGTGCGGTGCAGGACCGCAACACTGTGCAACCCCTCGACCGGTACCACCTCCTGCAAACCACGCGGACCCACGCGCGTCACCGAGTGCTGCGCGAGCCAACGCCGAATCTCCGTGGCGGCGTCGTGCTGCGCGACATCGAGCGCATCGGAGACCTTCGAGTGGAGCGCGGCAGCGATCGACAGGGACTTCGGCGTGTTGACGACCATCTCCGCGAAACGCGGACTACCGCGCCGTCCGCCGCCCGGCAGGCGCGGCGTGCCCATCGAGGTCCCGGTCAGGGGGTCGATCCAGTCCACCCACGCGGCGTACTTCTCAGTCGACAGCGACCGCTCCGCCACTACCTCGCCCGATGCGTCGGTCATGGTGAACTCCGCCAGGACGGTGCCGCCCTCCAGGTAGTAGTCATCGGCCGTGGAACGGTCGGACTCCAGGTAACGACGCGCGGCCGCACCCGTGCCGCGGAACAGGGTCACACCACCCTTCACCAGCCGCTCCTCTCTCACGTCTTCGTGAGACAGGTGCGCGGCCACTACCGCCGGTAGCATGCGTCCATTCGTTTTGGGGGTCGGCGGAGCCGAGGACGGGCGTAGAGCGCTGCGGCGCAGGCGATAGGCAACGGCGCGAGTGCAAGGCTCAGCGCGATCGGAAGCGGGGAGTTCGCGGAGACGAACAGCGGGGTTGGTCAAGACTTGGCCGCTCCCCGCTAAGGATGTTTCTCGTATCTTGATGTAACCTGACCATAGAGACGTTCCCCGTATCGTCTTGCAGGGAAGGAGGCTGCCATGACCACGATGACTCGCGACCGCGCCACGGCCGCGCAGGAGCGCGACCGCATCATGGGCTCGCGCAATGAGTTCTGGCGACCCGAGGACTTGGCGACATCAGGTTCGACGACTCTGCATCTGCTGGCCGATCTGGTGGAGGCGGGTGAGCTTCGCCGCATCCGTCGTGGCCTCTACTGGCGCGGAAACAAGACTCCGCTGGGGATGAGCTATCCCCGAACGGAGTTGGTGATCGCCGAACTCGCTCCCGGCCCCGGCGTGGGGCCAACGGGCTTGGATGCGTCGAACCTTCTCCGGGTGTCGACCCAGGTGCCCCGCAAGGCGCACATCGCGGTGCCACGCCGTGCGCCGGAGTCAACGCACGACATCGACTTCTATGCGCGGCCGGCTCGCCATGCCCGCGTGGAGGCTGAGCTTGGCTCGGGCGAAGTGGCGTTGCTCGAAGCCCTCGACCAGTGGGAGCGCACAGTCGAGGTGCCTCCGGGTGAGGCGTGGGAGCGGTTCCGTGAGCTGATCCGCAGTGGGCAGTTGCGTGCTGCCCATCTGGCGCGCGGTTCGCGGACCGAGCCGGGCAAGGTGAGGGCACGGTTGCGGGCGCTCTTGGAGTCACTCGGCGAGCACGCTCTTGCCGAGCAGATCCCGATCCCTGACCGTCGCACCACCGACGGCGCCCTGTCGATCCTGAGGAGTGCCGCATGACCACACTGCCGAGTTGGCGAGCTTCGAACCCCGACGGGTTCGCCGACGTTGTCATGACCGCTGCCCAGCAGCTTGGCGTCCGTCCGTTGGCTGTCGAGAAGGACTACTGGGCGTGCGAGGCGCTGCGGGCGATCACGGTTGCCCATCCGGGCGAGGTGGTGTTCAAGGGCGGCACGAGCTTGGAGAAGCTCCGCATCATCCGGCGTTTCTCCGAAGACCTCGACCTTCTGGTCGTCGGCGAGTACGGTTCCAACAGAGTTGCCGAACGCGCATTGAAGTCGATGATCGAGGCGGCCGCCGGCGCAACCGGCGGAGAGGCATCGGGCGGACGCAGCGGCGGCAAGCCCGGCAGTTTCCATCGCAGGGCCTACCTC
>CAKUSI010000460.1 GCA_934678955.1 uncultured Austwickia sp.
CGGTGGTGGCAGCGGCACCTGGGGAGTCACGGTGGACGGCGCGGTGAGCGAGTCGATCGGAGGCGTCGCCGCTTACAACACGGTCGCCGGCATCGCGATCACGATCGGCGGGAGCAACAAGGAGACGGTGGGGGCGGCGCGCATCGAGGCGATCCGAGGCGGCAAGTCGGAGACGACGGGGGCCGCCAAGCTGGAGACGGTCGGCGTCTACATGATCGACGCGGCCAAGAGCTACGGCGTCGACGCGCAAGCGGGCATCGCGCTCAACGTGGCCGGCTCGCTCAGCAACGACCTCGGCGGGGGGCACACCATCGCGGCGAAGGGCCCGGTGGTCGTGACGGCGCCCAGCGCGGAGCTGAAGGCATCGGGGAAGATCACGCTCGCGTGCGGTGCCTGCAAGGTTGTAGTGTCCAGCAGCGGCATCGACATCGAGGGCGCGAGCGAAGTGCACATCAAAGGAAGCACCATCGAGCTTCCGGAGACGTCGCTCGGAACGTGAGGAGGCGGGAGATGGAGCCGAAGCGAGAGTTGCGTGCGAGCGCTCGACGTGCGAGCGGGGAGCCACGCGTCGTCTACACCCAAGCGCCTCTTGCGCTCGCGCCCTTGCTGGGCCGGCGAGGCGAGCGGTGGGGCGTGCTCATCGGGGGCGCGGAGCGCGAGCTCCCGGCGGCGTCCGACGTCGATCCCGCGCTCCTCGAAGCGATCGCCGCGCGCGGCGGGCGGGTCCTGGTCGAGACCGTCAACGGAGCGGCGCAGATCGCGGGAGGGGTCCAGACCCGCCGCGCGCTGGAGATCGACGAAGAGGGCGCGGTCGACGCGCAGGTGACGAGCTTCCGGGTCCGCGCCAAGCGCGAGCTGCTCTTGACCACGGAGCGCGCCTTCGTGTGGGTGAAGGGTCAGGACGTCGAGCTCTACGGCAAAGAGATCCTGACCCGCGCCAAGGAAGTCGCGAAGATCCTCGGCCGCCTCATCAGCTTGAACTGACCCCATGGCCAGCGAGCAACCTGCACAGACCCCCGGCATCTGGACGCTGAGCCCCGGAGACGCCGGCTACGACGAAGCGTGCCGCGCCGCGATGAAGGCCTGCGGTGTCGACCCCGACTCGTTCGGCAGCTACTCGAAGCGCTGCGACGCTCAGGACAACGCCCGCGCCGCATGCGAGGCGCAGGGCATCACGGCCAGCAACCTTCGCGACGAGGACGTCGGCACCTTCGCCACCGCGGAGTCGCAGTCGGGCCACATGGCACAGAACGCGGTGTTCCAATACAGCCGCGACGACGAGTGCTCGAACGTCCCGCCGACCCCGTTCGGCGATCCGAGCGCGCCTTCCTCCTTCGGCTACACCTGCGAGGGTGCCCCGTGCACCGATCACTTCGGGCGCAGCAACGTGCGCGGGACGTGTCACGGCGAGATCTCCGCGGGTGTCGAGCACCAGGCCTGGCGAGAGATGGGCGCGCAGCGCAATCAGCGCCTGCCCCTGACCGACCCGAACGGCGGGCCCTGCATGGAGTCGCAGGTGCGAGCCTCGGCCGGCGTGCACGTCGACGCGAATCGACAGCAGATGGGCGGCAAGGCGAGCCGCGATCCGGCGATGGTCTCGGACCTCGCGAATGTTCAGCAGCGGAACGCAGCACGGATGAGCGCGGACGATCCGCAGGCCGCGTCGCTGGCGGCGCAGGGATCGACGGCGCCCGGTACTCCCGCCGGCGCATCGGGCCCGGGCCCGAGCCAGGCGGTCAAGGACTTCGCGGCCGAGTGCGAGGTCACGAAGTGGAAGCAGATGATGACCGAGATGCGGGCCAACGCGATCAACGGCTCGCCGCTCGGCCAGGCTGCGCAGACCCAATTCGGCAAGCCATTCACCGAGCTGACACAAGAGCAGCAGCGCCAGGTTCTTGCCAGCAATCCTGGAGCGTTCGGCTCGCCTCCCCCAGCGCCGCCGTCGAACCCGCCGGGCCTCGCGACGCCGCCCGCGCACGGACAGCAGGGCTCTCGGCGACCGCCGGTCCCGCCGAGCACGGCAGACTGTTTGGCCTACCAGGGCAACTATCTCGCCTGGCAGACCGCGAACAACCCGCCCGGAAGCCCACCGTCGTCGACCAGCTCCGGCACCGTGCCCGGCTGGGAAGGGCGCGCCCCGGGTGGAGGCTCCTCCCCGCCACCTCCCCCGGGCGGTTCGGCAAATCCGGGTGGAGACGAGTAGGATTACGTCTCTTGTTCCGGGAGCGCGAGTCGATGAAAGAAACACAACAGATAACGGATCTTGTCTGCAGCTATATGCTGGCGAGCGGCCCATCGTATGCCGACTGTGCATACATCGGACGCCGAAACCGGCCCACGTACGGTATGAACGCCAGTGATGGCGATTTCTGGATCATGGTGAGTCGACCCGAGAGCGTCCCGCCGATGACGTACTGGCGAGGGCCCTGGAAGAACTTCATTACGGGTATCTGGCGATCAATGTCCGGCACCGTGTTCGTGTCCGACGCGACGCTCCCTGGGGTACACGTCTTCGACGACGCGATGGCAGAAGGGGCCGGCCATCGTGAGCATCCGATCGACATGCTGCCCGAGGGCGTGTGGGGGCTGGACGAGCACAACGTGTTCACGTGGGGAACGCGCAAGAGTGCGACTGGCGCACACGAGTACCCGATCTACCGAGGGGATGGGCGCGATTGGCGTGAGATGCCGTCGCCGGGCTTCGCAGTGACCGTGATGCACGGCGTCGCTCCGGACCTGATCTATGCGGCGGGCTGGCGAGGCGGCCTCGCGCGCTGGGATGGTCGTGGGTGGTCGACGCTTCCGCTCCCCACCGGCGAGGTCCTCACCGACGTGTTCGTGGCGGGACCGGACGAGCTGTACGCGACGGGGAT
>CAKUSI010000461.1 GCA_934678955.1 uncultured Austwickia sp.
ACGCGGAACGGGGTGCGCGCGGTGTCCCAGATGCTCAGCCGCCGGGCGCGCAGCCATCGCAGCCGCAGCAGGAGCATCCGCCAGTACAGGTTCATGCCGCCAAGACTAAGGGCCCTACTCGTTGTCCCCGCCCGTGGACCCGCCGCCGGCGACCCGGCCAACCGCGTCGCCGGCGTCCGGCCACACCCAGTCGGCGATCTCGGGCAGGTCGGTGCCCCATTCCTCGGCGTACGCCGTGGCGGCCCGGCGACGGTCCACCATCTCCTGGCGCAGCCCGGCGTGCCGGGCGCCCAGTCCCGGGACCCGGTCGATGACGTCCAGCACGAGGTGGAACCGGTCGATGTCGTTCAGCATGCACATGACGAACGGCGTGGTCGTGGAGCCCTTCTCCTTGAACCCGCGCACGTGCAGGTTGTCGTGGTTGGTGCGGCGGTAGGTGAGGCGGTGCACCAGCCACGGGTAGCCGTGGAAGTTGAAGATGATCGGCTTGTCGGTGGTGAAGATCGTGTCGAAGTCGCGGTGGGACAGGCCGTGTGGGTGCTCCCGCTCGTCCTGCAGCCGCATCAGGTCCACCACGTTGACGAACCGCACCCTGAGCTCCGGGACGTGCCGGCGCAGCAGGTCCGCTGCGGCGAGGGCCTCCAGCGTGGGGACGTCGCCGGCGCAGGCCAGCACCACATCGGGGTCCTCCCCCGGGGTCTCGCTGCCGGCCCAGTCCCAGATGCCGAGCCCGCGGGCGCAGTGGGCGATGGCGTCCTCCATGCCGAGGAACACCGGCTCGGGCTGCTTGCCCGCCACGACCACGTTGACGTAGTCGGTGCTGCGCAGGCAATGGTCGAAGGTGCTGAGCAGCGTGTTGACGTCCGGCGGCAGGTAGATGCGGGTCACCTCGGGCGACTTGTTGAGCACCACGTCCAGGAAGCCGGGGTCCTGGTGGCTGAAGCCGTTGTGGTCCTGCCGCCACACGTGCGAGCTGAGCAGGTAGTTCAACGACGCGATCGGACGCCGCCACCCGATGTCGGAGCAGGACTCCAGCCACTTGGCGTGCTGGTTGAACATCGAGTCGACGATGTGGATGAACGCCTCGTAGCTGCTCATCAGCCCGTGCCGCCCGGTCAGCAGGTAGCCCTCCAGCCAGCCCTGGCACTGGTGCTCGCTCAGCACCTCCACGACCTGCCCCACCTCGTCGAGGTGCGCCTCGTCGTCGGGCTCCGTGCCCGCCAGCCACTGCTTGTCGGTGACCTCGTAGACGCTCTGCAGGCGGTTGGACGCCGTTTCGTCCGGTCCGAAGATGCGGAAGTTGCGGGGGTTCGCCCGCGCGACGTCGCGGAGGAAGGCCCCCAACACCTTCGTGGACTCCACCAGCGGCCCACCGTGGCCGTCGGCGTCCGGTTCGACCGCGTGGTCGCGGAAGTCGGGCATCTGCAGCTCCTTGAGCAGCAACCCGCCGTTGGCGACCGGGTTCGCGCTCATCCGCAGCTCGCCGGCAGGGCGCAGCGCGTCGAACTCGCGGCGGAAGCCGCCCCGCTCGTCGAAGAGCTCGTCGGGTGCGTAGGACTGCAGCCAGTCCTGCAGCAGCTGCAGGTGCTCGTCGGTGTCGCGGGCGCTCGCCAGCGGCACCTGGTGGCTGCGCCAGTTGCCCTCGGTCTTCTTCCCGTCCACGGACGCCGGGCCGGTCCAGCCCTTCGGCGTGCGGAACACGATCATGGGGAAGCGCGGGCGCTCGACGTCGCTGGGGTCGACCTCCGCGGTGGCCTGCTTGATGTCGACGATGAGGTCGAGTGCCTCGTCCAGGACCGCGGCGAACCGCTTGTGGACCTCCAAGTGGTCCTCGTCCGCCTCCGCCGCGAAGAACAGCGGCTGGTGGCCGTAACCGCGCATGAGGTCGGCGAGTTCCTCCTCGGGGATGCGGGCCAGCACGGTCGGGTTGGCGATCTTGAACCCGTTGAGGTGGAGGATCGGCAGGACCACGCCGTCGGTGACCGGGTTCACGAACTTGTTGCCGTGCCACGACGTGGCCAACGGGCCGGTCTCGGCCTCGCCGTCCCCGACGACGGAGAAGGTCAGCAGGTCGGGGTTGTCGAACACCGCACCGTAGCTGTGCGAGAGCGCGTAGCCCAGCTCGCCGCCCTCGTGGATCGACCCCGGCGTCTCGGGCGCCACGTGGGACGGGACCCCGCCCGGGAACGAGAACTGCTTGAACAGCCGCTGCAGGCCGGCGTCGTCGCGGCCGATGTTCGGGTACACCTCGGTGTAGGTGTGGTCGAGGTACGCGTTGGCGACGAGCCCGGGGCCGCCGTGGCCGGGGCCGGCGACGTAGATCGCGTTGAGGCCGCGCTCGACGATGGCGCGGTTGAAGTGCGCGTAGAGGAAATTCAGGCCGGGGGTGGTGCCCCAGTGGCCCAGGAGGCGACGCTTGACGTCGTCCTTGGTCAGCGGACGCCGCAGCATCGGGTTGTCCAGCAGGTAGATCTGGCCCACCGACAGGTAGTTGGCGGCCCGCCACCAGCCCTCCAAGAGCCGGGCGGTCTCGTCGCTGATCGGGTCCTGTGTGCCCTCGGGTCGGCGCTGCCACACGGTCGCTGCGGTGTTCGGGGTGGTGTTCGACATGTCACTCCATCCGGACGGTTGGTCGTGCGTGCCCCTCCTTCCTACCTCGTTCGGCCGCCGTCCGCATCACCCCTGGCGTGGCACTCAGCCCGAACGGCGCCCACCCGCGCAGGACATCGGGGTGCGTCACGGGTGCGTGAAGCGGTGAGGGACTGGTGCCGGGAAATGAGGAACCCCGTCCGACTTGACTAGTCAGACGGGGTTTCCCGCTGGTGGAGCTAAGGGGATTCGAACCCCTGACCTTCTCATTGCGAATGGCAT
>CAKUSI010000462.1 GCA_934678955.1 uncultured Austwickia sp.
TCGGTGCCCGCGCGCACCTGCGCGGCGACCGCCAGCCGGACCGCGTCGTCGGCGGTCGCCTGGAAGTCCGCGTCGCTCAGGCGGCCTTCCAGGTGTTGGTGCAGCGCCTGCAGCAGCCACGGCGGACGCGGCCAGCTGCCGAGGTTGACGACGGACAGCGGCTCGATGGTCGGCGCTGGGGCGGGGTCGGGCAGGTGCGTCGGGATGACCGGCTGCACGACCTCCTGAACGATCGCCATCTGAGGCTTCTTGCGCTGCTTCTTACCGGCCGCCGACGCTGCCTTGGGCGCCGGGGTAGGGCTGGTCGTGACGGCCGCGTCCGAGACACCGGAGCCGGGCGCGCCCGCCGCCGCCGGGGTCGGGGCTGTCCCGGCGGAAGCCGCGGGCGGCGCGAACGGCCCCTTGCTGACCAGGAAGCGCCACTGGGGCACCTCCCGGTCCCCATCGCGGAACCGCGCGTGCTGGACGTTGACTAGCTCGTTACCCGTGAGACGGCACCACGCGGGCAGATCCACCTCGACCGTCGAATCGACCGAGCAGATCTCGAGCAGCCGGCCCGGATCGAGCGGGTCGATGTGCTTGCGGATCAGGAGCAGCAGCCCGTTGCCGCAGTCGAGGTCGCCGCCGTCGAAGCTCGCGTCGGGTGGGTAGGGGTGCGCGCCCTCGCCCGCGGGAGCAGGGGCGGCGTCGGTGGTCTCGCTCATGTCGGCCTCGTCGTGTCCTTCGCTCGATCCGGCTGCCGGGTGCTCGGGGAGATCAGTACGTGACGTGCGGCGTGCCGCTCGCCAGGAGCTCGACGAGCTTGGCGCCGCCGACGAGGGTCGTGCCCTCGATCAGCTCGGCCTCGTCGTAGCCGCGCTTCTTGAAACACGGGGAGCAGACCCAGATCGCCCCACCGGCCGCGACGTAATTGTCCATCAGCTCCTTGAGCGGGGCGAAGCCTTCCTCATGCATGTCATCCGCATAACCCGTGACGGCCAGGCGCGCGCCCTCGCTGGAGACGAAGACCACTGTGTCCTGGTCGGAACCGACGGCGGCGTTGGCGACGACGAAGCCCACCGTCGCCTTGTCAACGTTGTCCTTGGCGTGGGAAATCGAGACGCAGAACGAGCCCATGGCGGGTCAGCCTTCCTTCCGGCGGATCAGATAACGCGGGTGTTCGGCGTGCGCGAGCGCGTGGCCGGTGAGCCGGCACCAGGCGGGGATGTCCTCGATCGCCCCGGTATCGAGGGCGATCAGCTCGAGAATCTCGCCGGGCTTCAGGGCGCGGACGCGACCGCGGAGCAGCACGATCAACTCCCCGCAGCCCATGTCCCCGGCATCCCAGGTGGCCGCGGGGGACGCGGATTCGTCCGCGCCCGTCCCGATCGGCTCGCCTGCTGTCGACTCAGGGGGGTGCGCCGCCGGCCGCTGCAGGCCCTCCCCCGATGGGGACCCTGGACTGGACAGCACGGCGCCTCCCGTACCCGCTCTGCGGGTATTCGCAGATCCGATGAGTGATGCGACTCAGGCTATCAACGGGGGTGCATCGCGTGGCGCCGTTCCCAGATAGCGGCCATCCAGGCCTCCACCGCTTCGGGTTCCCTCGGCAGGTGCGGCGAGAGCACCTCGCAGCCCTCCTCGGTGATCAGGATGTCGTCCTCGATGCGCACGCCGATCCCGCGCAGTTCCTCGGGGACCAGCAGGTCGTCCGCCTTGAAGTACAGGCCCGGCTCGACCGTCAGGACCATGCCGGCCACCAGATCGGCGTCCATGTAGTCCTCGCGCAGCGCCAGCGAGCAGTCGTGGACGTCGATGCCCAGGTGGTGGCTGGTGCCGTGGACCATCCAGCGGCGGTGCCACTGGCCGCCCTCCTTGTCCAGGGACGCCTCGACGTCGACGCCCTCGGGCAGCAGCCCCCACTCGTACAGGTGCTGCGCGATCACCCGAATCGCTGCGGCGTGCACGTCCTTGAACTTCGACCCGGGCCGGGCGGCCGCGATGCCCGCCGCCTGCGCCGCCAGGACGGCCTCGTACACCCTCCGCTGCGTGGGCGTGAAGGTGCCGCTCGCGGGCAGGGTGCGCGTGATGTCGGCGGTGAACAGCGACTCCAGCTCGATGCCGGCGTCGATGAGGACCAGGTCGCCGTCGTGGATGTCGCCGGTGTTGCGGATCCAGTGCAGCGTGTTCGCGTGATCGGCGGCGGCGCAGATCGAGTCGTACCCGACGCCGTTGCCCGCGTGTCGGGCCGCCCGGTGGAAGGTGCCCTCGATCCACCGTTCCCCGCGACCGCGCGCGATGGCCTCCGGGATGGCGGCCACGACCTCCTCGAACGCCTGGGCGGTGGCGGCGCACGCCTGGCGCATCTGGGCGACCTCCCAGGTGTCCTTGCGCATCCGCAACACGGAGGCGAACCGGGCCAGCTGCACGTCGGGGCTGTCCTCCTCCTCTTCCTCCTCCTCGCCCTCGCTCTGGTCCTGCTCCTGGCTGAGCGACTGGTCTTGGCTGAGCGACTGGGCCGCGCCCTTCGACTTCAACGGTCCCTGGACCGTCGACGCCTGGGCGGCCACCTGCTCCTGGGTGACGAGGCGGGGAGCCTCCGTCGCGGAGGTCTCGGCGACCTGTTCGACGGTGGCCCGGGCCGCCTCGATGACGGCCAACACGGCGGGGTCGGCGTCGGGAATCACCCGGATTTGCACCGCGCCGACGTCCTTGGCCACCTCGTTCTCGAAGAGGTCCAGGTCCACGGTCTCGATGCCCAGCTCCGCGGCGACGGCCGCCAGGCTGGGGCGAGGGCCGACCCAGAACTCCCCGTACCGGCTGTCGGTGAAGAACTCGTCGCTGTCGCGCCCGCTCGGGGGGCGCAGGTAGAGCCGCGCGTCGTGGCCCC
>CAKUSI010000463.1 GCA_934678955.1 uncultured Austwickia sp.
CAGGCGAACGTCCGACCGCGAGCGTACGTGGTCGATGTGGGGTTGGGATGACACTCCCTTGGGTCCGCGGGATGTTCGGCACTTGTGGAGTCTGGGAAGTACGCTTGGGGCAGGGTTCTTGAGAGCGGGTTGCTTGAGAGCGGGTTGCTTGGCCGAGAGAGTGAACACCCCCGTTTCCGCCTTCGCGGCGTAGCTTCAAGTCTTCTCACGCAACGGTGATCTTCGAGGACAGCCCTGAAACCGCTTCTCCTCGTGGGCGGGCGCTGAAGGCGTGTTGCACGGTCGTTGCACGCCGGGGTCAAGGCGAGGTTCGTACCCTTGTGAACCCGCAGTCGTCAGGTCGCTCATAATCCCCTGGGCGACTTGGCTGGAGTGCGAACGCCGACCTTGACACCTGCGGTGAAGGTTGACTGTGCGTCGGCGGCGCCCCCGTGGTCGGGACCGACTTTTGGTACCGACCACGGGCCTTTGCTTGCATCACTCGTTCCACTTCGGGAGATACTCTCGGTGGCCCCCTTTGGGCGTGGCGACAAGGGTGTTCACGTTCCCTGTCGGGTGGTTGCTGGACGTGCTTGATCTACTCCGATGGTTGCCCCTTCGGAGGGGGTGCGGGTGCGTCCCCCCCGCCGGCTCGACAGGCTCTTCTGACGGCGCTCACTGAAACTCCCCAGTTCTGCTCATCGAAATTCCTCACCCTGGGTCGCTCCGTCGCATGAGGCGGGCCTCACTCGATGCTGGTGGTCTCTGACCACACACCAGCTTCCGAGGGAGGCCCTGTTCTCATGCTTTCAGAGAGGAGCAGCGTGGACATCCACGCTCTACACAGGCAGGGGTTCACGATCAGTGAGATCGCCCGCCGCACCCACCATGACCGCAAGACGATCCGCGCGTATCTGAACGGGGAACGCGCTCCCGGGGTCCGTCAGCCGACCGGCCCGGACGTGTTCGAGTCGTTTGTCGACTATGTGACCGCCAGGTTGACCGAGGACCCGCATCTTTGGGCGGCGACGCTGCTGGACGAGTTGCGCCCTCTCGGGTTCGAGGGCTCGTATCCGACGTTGACCCGGCAGATCCGCGCCCGCGGGCTGCGACCGGCATGCGCGGCGTGTTCACATGTCACGGCGCGGGCGAACGCGATCATCGCGCACCCGCCCGGGGAGGAGACCCAGTTCGACTGGCTCGAGCTGCCCGACCCGCCCGGGCACTGGGGGTTCCCGACGAAACGGGCGTACCTGCTGGTCGGGTCGCTGTCCCACTCCGGGGTCTGGCGGGCGGTGATCTCCCCATCGATGGACATCCCGCACCTGCTCGCCGCGATGACCACCCTGCTGGCCCTGCTCGGCGGGCTGACCCGGGAATGGCGGTTCGATCGGATGGCGACCGTCCTGCACCCGACCACCGGGGACCTGACCCCGATGTTCGCCGGGTTCGCGAAGCACCACGGCGTCGTACCAGTGGTCTGCCGGCCGCGGTCCGGGAACCGGAAAGGCGTGGTCGAGAAGAACAACCACACGGCCGCGCAACGCTGGTGGCGCACCCTCCCCGACGAACTCACGCTCGAACAAACCCAAGCCAGCGTCGAGGCATTCGCCCGCGGCCAGGACGAGCGTCGACGGGAAGACATCGGCGGCACCACGACCGCGAAGGCAATGTTCGCCGCCGAGAAGCTGCGGCCGTTGCCGCCGATCGTGTTCCCCGTGATCGTGACCGAGGAGCGCACCGCGACCCGGCAGGCGCTGATCGACTGGCGCGGAAACCGCTACTCCGTCCCACCGGAACTGGCCGCCGCGAAAGTGATCGTCCACCAGCGGCTCGGCGCGACGACCATCGACATCGCCACCGTCTCCGGCGCCGTCGTCGCCCGGCACCGGGTTGCGCAGCCGGGCCTCGGGGTCACCGTCCGTGACACCGGGCACGTCACCGCGCTCGAAGCGATCGCGATGGCGTCCGCACCGCCGGGACGCCCGCACCGCCGGAAGGAACGGATCCCTCCCGGGTCGGCCGCGCGCCGCGCCGCCGCGGCCCTCACAGGCCCCGAACAGCCCACCACGACCGTGATCGATCTGGCCGCGTACGAGCAGGCCGCGAAGAACAGGAACACCCTCCGATGACCACCACGAACACCGCAGCATCCACCTACCAGCAGCTGCGCACCCACCTCGTCGACCTGAAACTCGCCGACGCCGCCGAAGCCCTCCCGAAGGTGCTCGACCAAGCGCAAGCCGAGGACTGGACCCTCACGCACACCCTCGAGCACCTGCTGCGCATCGAGGTCACCGCGACCGAAGCGAGACGCCTCGCCGGCCGGTTCCGGTTCGCGAACCTGCCCACCGGCGCGACCCTCGACGACTTCGACCTAGATTCCGCCAGCGGCATAGACCGGTCGCTGCTGCAGGAACTGGGCACCTGCCGCTACGTCGAGACCGCGACCAACGTGCTCCTCATCGGGCCGCCCGGCGTCGGGAAAACACACATCGCGACCGGACTCGGGCACGCCGCGGTCGCGGCCGGCTACCGGGTCTACTTCACCAGCGCAGCCGACCTCGCCGCTCGCTGTCACCGCGCCGCGATCGAGGGGAAGTGGTCGACGATGATGCGGTTCTTCGCCGGCCCGACGCTCCTCATCATCGACGAGCTCGGCTACCTGCCATTACCGGGCGAGGCCGCATCAGCGCTGTTCCAAGTCATCAACCAGCGCTATCTGAAGGCCTCGATCGTGGTCACCACGAACCGGCCCGTCGGGGCCTGGGGCGAGATCCTCGGCGACACTACCGTCGCCGCCGCGATGCTCGACCGGCTCCTGCACCGCTCCGTCGTCGTCACCCTCGACGGCGGCTCCTACCGGCTCCGCAACCACCACGC
>CAKUSI010000464.1 GCA_934678955.1 uncultured Austwickia sp.
GAGTAGGGGATTGCCCCGACGCCCGCGGTCTCGAGCACGTCGAGCAGGCCGCCCTCGATCCAACGGTTGAGCATGGAATAGGAGGGCTGGTGGATCAGCAGCGGCGTGCCCAGCTCGGCCAGCATGCGGACGGCCTGCTGGGTGCGTTCGGCCGAGTACGAGGAGATCCCCACATACCGCGCCTTGCCCGACCTCACCGCCGTGTCGAGGGCGCCGAGCGTCTCCTCCAGCGGCGTGTTCGGGTCGAACCGGTGGTGGTAGAAGATGTCGACGTGGTCCAGGCGCAGCCGCGCGAGGGATTGGTCGAGGGAATCCAGCAGGTACTTGCGCGAGCCGAGGTCCCCGTACGGGCCCGGCCACATGTCCCAGCCGGCCTTCGTCGAGATGACGAGCTCCCCGCGGTGCCGGGCGAAATCCTCGGCCAGGATACGGCCCGCGTTGATTTCGGCCGATCCGTACGGAGGTCCGTAGTTGTTCGCCAGGTCGAAGTGCGTGATCCCCAGGTCGAACGCCCGGCGCATCACGTCGCGCTGGGTCTGGAGCGGGGTGTCGTCGCCGAAGTTGTGCCAGAAGCCGAGCGAGATGGCGGGCAGGCGCAGGCCGCTGCGGCCCACGGGCCGGTACTCCATACGGGCGTAACGGTCGGCGTCGGCGACGTAGGGGTCCAGGAGAGGCATGGCGCCCACCCTACGGCGGCCTGGGACGGGGCCGGCCTTTCGCCCAGAGGGGTATGGACATGGCCCTCGGCGGCGCTATCATCGCCGAGTGGCGATGACGTATGCGGAGCCCGCGGCGCTGCTCGGCCGACCCGACGTGGACGGGAGTCTCGCGGCGACGGCCATCGAGGACGAGGCGTTGACCTGCTTGTTTCGGGGCCTCGCGGATCCGACCCGGCTGGCGATCCTGGCGGAGCTGGCGGCGGGGGAGCGGACGGTCGTCGAGCTGACCCAGCACGTCGGCCTGGCTCAGTCCACGGTGTCCAAGCATCTGGCCTGCCTGCGCGGCTGCGGGCTGGTCGATTCCCGGCCCGTGGGCCGATCGTCGGTGTCCCGACTGCGGCGACCCGAGCTGGTGGGCGCGGTGCTCGCGGCGGCACGGGAGTTGGCGGAGGCAACGGGCGGGGCGGTCGCTGCCTGCCCGACGTACGGGCGGGGTGCCCGGTGAACGCCCTCCCGTCGCCCGCGCGGTTCGTGGAGGATCCGGCGCGACGCCGGCAGCTCGGTCGCCGGGCACAGCTCCTGGCGGCGGCATCGGTCACATACAACGTGATCGAGGCCGTCGTCGCGGTCTCCGCCGGGGTGGTCGCGGGCTCGGTCGCCCTCGTGGGTTTCGGCCTGGACTCGATGGTGGAGGTCAGCTCGGGTCTGATCATCCTGTGGCAGTTCCGGCACGCGATGCCGGAGTCCCGGGAGCGGACGGCGCTGCGGCTGATGGCGTGCTCGTTCTACGCCCTGGCCGGGTACGTCGGGTTCGAGTCGGCGCGCGCTCTGGTCACGGGGGAGCGGCCGGACGTCTCGACCGTCGGGATCGCGCTGGCCGCGCTGTCGCTGCTGATCATGCCCTTCCTGTCCTGGGCGCAGCGGCGGACTGGTCGGGCGCTCGGCTCCGGCGCGGTGGTGGCGGATTCGACGCAGACGCTGCTGTGCACGTACCTCTCTGCTGTTCTCCTCGCAGGCCTCCTCCTCAACGCGACGATCGGCTGGTGGTGGGCCGATCCGCTCGCGGGTCTGGTGATCGCGGCGGTCGCGGCCCGTGAGGGTCGCCAGGCGTGGCGCGGGGAGTCGTGCGGGTGCGGTCCCGTGGGTGCAGGTGCCTGTACGGATGCCTGTACGGAGTCGCCGACCGACGCCTGCTGCAGCGGCGACGGCATACGGACTGTTGGTCTCGAGCCGCCCCGGACCCGCTGAGCGCTCAGCCCATCATCTTCTTCCCGTCGATGGCCTCGCGGATGATGTCGGAGTGCCCGGTGTGGTGGCTGATCTCGCCGAGCATGTGCAGCGCGACGCGGCGCAGCGACCATATGGTCCCGGGCGCGAACCAGGGTGCCTCGGGCAGCTCGTGCCCGGCGTCGAGGTCGCCGGCGGTGAGGAGTTCCTCGGTGCGTGCGGCGACCTGTGCCATGCGGGTGCGGAGGGAGTCCAGGGTCTCGTGGTCGCCCACCACGAACCGGTCGTCCTCCCATTCGCTGCCCGACCAGTCGCCGTTGTTGGTCGCGGCCTCCGCGTCGACCGCGTCCCAGTCGACGTAGGACTCGTACACGCCGCCCCCCGCGAACGCTTCGGAGCCCCGGACCGCGAAGTCCATCCACTGCTCTTCGGTGTCGGCGACGTGTTTGAGGATCGAGGCGATCGTGAGGTCGCTGACCGTGCTGGCGGTGCGGGACTGCTCCTCGGTCAGGCCCTCCGAGGTCGCGAGGAGGAATCCGCGGTGCTCCGCGAGGGACTCGATGAGCTCGGCGCGTTCGGCGGAGATCGACATGGGTGCTCCTTCGATTCGGATCGGATGGGCTCGGTTCGAGTCGGATCGGATGTGCGAGTCGGGTCCGACTCCGGCTCGTATGCCTTGCCAGCACACTAGGGAGCACTAGCGGTCAGTTTTTGTCCGCTATCGCGAGCACCTGCCGTCGACCAGCGCGCCCGAGCCGCCACATACGCCGCCGAGTACCACGAGGCGGGAAGGCGAGCCCATGGCGCGCGTTACCTGTCCTTGACGGGGCGCGTGATCATGACCGGTTTGCCGAGGTCGGTGATCTTCGCCTCGAACCATTCCGTCAGGGAACCGGGCGCGCCGAGTCTCTGCGCGCCTGGTCAGGCGGCGCGGGGGTGGTTTCCGATGGGTGTGCCGTCGCTGCGGCGCCAGAT
>CAKUSI010000465.1 GCA_934678955.1 uncultured Austwickia sp.
CAGCTCGTCCATGCCCTTGCGGCGACGGGGGTCGATGCCCACCACGGGCACGCCGGCCACCTTGCTGAGCGCATCCAGGTCGAGGGCGATGTCCTGCTTGCCGGCCACGTCCAGCATGGTCAGCGCGATCACCATCCGGGTGGGGTGTTCGCGCACCTGGGCGGCCAGGGAGACCCCGAGAATCGAGTACTCGCGAACCTGCGGCCGGTGCGGCTCGACCGGCTCGGCGCGGTAGAGGATGGCCGGGCGCCCCCGACCCCGGGCCGGCGCGGTCGCCCGGGAGACGAGCCCGGAGACGATCAGCGCGTCGAGGTGCTCGCGGATCGTGTTCGGGTGCTGGGCGCAGGCGACCGCGAGCTCCGCCACGGTGGCCGGCCGGTGGAAGGAGCCGAGCCGTTCCAGGACGGTCGCGCGGGCCAGGGACATCTGCTGGGTCGGGTCCGGTCGCGGGGTGGCGGGGCCGGGCCCGAGCGGGCCGACGGGCTCGGGACCGATCTGCGCGGGAAGGGCCGCGAGGGGGGCGGTCGGCGCGGGGGCGGTCGCCCTCCGTGCGCTCGGCGACGTCCGAGCGCCCCTCAGGTCGCGGACCCCTGGTGTCGGGTCGCGTTGCGTCGCGGAACTGGCCATGCTGCCCCCTTGCCCGAGTGTGCGAAGAATTCTCACGGTGAGGCGGTCACTAATCACGATAACGCGCCCCGACCGCGAAGAGCCGGGCAGGCGGCGGGGGATATCACGGGCACCTACCCTGTGACCTGCGGATTCGCACGAAAGTGACGAGTGACACGCGTCCGGTGACGGTCCGGTGCGCGACGCGGGGACGGAGGTCGTACGTGGGTCGCGGCGTGACGATCTGGCCGACCCGGGGTGAGAGCGGGCAGGCGCCGGGCGATACTCGAGGGCGGACCGGTGCGAGACGGACGGGAGCCGCCCGACCTCGACCCGATGACGACGACACAGGACGACCCACGGTGTCGACCCAGGTGTCGACCCCGTGTCGACCGACGAACGAAGGCAGGGACGATGAGCGAGACCGTCAAGTCGCTGGAGGACGAGGCCCCCGCGGGCGAGGCATTCGAGAGCGGGGTCCCCGCCGGGGAGTCCCCGGAGGCTGCGGCCGGCGAGGCGGGCAAGGACGCCGACGGCCGGTGCGTGGACGAGGAGGGCGAGCACCCGCAGGGCTGCGACGGCCACGGCGGTTGCGGCGGGCAGAGCGGCTGCGGCAGCCACGAGCAGACCACGCCGCTGTTCGACGCCCGGTCGATCGACCCCCGGATCCGGCAGAGCGCGATCTTCGGCGTGCTGATGGGACTGCCCCCGGGCGAGGCCGTCACCGTCGTCACCCCGGGCGACCCGACCCCGATCGCGGACCTGCTCAACGAACGGCTGCCGGGCCAGTACGAGGCCACGGCCGCCGAGCTCGAGGACGGGATCTTCCTCGTGACCTTCGAGCGCCTGGCCTGAGCGGCCCACCTCACACCCATACGACGCTTCACCCACGCGCCCCCGCGACCGCCCCGCGGGGGCGCGAGTGTGACCTGCCCCTCAGCACTCGAAGGACCTAGGTCCCTCAGGTGTGCCTGCTCACGATCCGACCATGTCCGTAGGACGGCCTTTCGCCGTCTGATGTCGACGTCCCGCGGCGTCGCGCGCGTGACCGGACAGGAGCACCATGGACGCCCTCGAACTGGCGAGATGGCAGTTCGCCATCACGACCGTCTATCACTTCCTCTTCGTGCCCATCACGATCGGTATGTCGGCGATCGTGGCGGGCTTCCATACGGCGTGGGTGCGCACGCACGATCCGCGGCTCTACCGGCTCACCCGGTTCTTCGGGAAGCTCTTCCTGATCAACTTCGCGCTCGGCCTGGTCACGGGCATCGTGCAGGAGTTCCAGTTCGGGATGAACTGGAGCGACTACTCGCGGATGGTCGGCGACATCTTCGGCGCGCCGCTGGCGTTCGAGGCGCTGCTGACGTTCTTCCTGGAGTCGACGTTCCTCGGGCTGTGGATCTTCGGCTGGGGCCGGCTGCCGGAGAAGCTGCACGCCGCCACCATGTGGCTGGTCCACATCGGCACGGTCATGAGCGCGTTCTTCATCCTCGCGGCCAACTCGTTCATGCAGAACCCGGTCGGTTACCGGTTCAACCCCGCCACCAACCGGGCCGAGCTCGTCGACTTCGTCGCGGTGCTCACCAACAAGGTGCAGCTGGTGACGTTCCCGCACGTGATCACCGCGGCGTACATGACCGGCGGCGCGGTCGTCATGGGCGTCGCGCTGTGGCACCTGCGCCGGCCGATGGTCGGCGAGCACCGCGGCATGTATCGCCAGGCCGCCCGGGTCGGCGCGATCGTCACGCTCGTCGCGTCGCTCGTCGTCGTCATCACGGGTGACCTGCAGGGCAAGGTCATGACCGAGGTGCAGCCGATGAAGATGGCCGCCGCGGAGGGCCTGTACGAGACCAAGACCCACGCGCCCTTCTCGATCCTGTCGATCGGCACGCTCGACGGCAGCGAGGCCACCCGCATCATCGAGGTACCCGGCCTGCTGTCCTTCCTCGGGCACGGCGATTGGGACGCCGAGGTCAAGGGCATCAACCCGCTGAAGGCGGAGTACGCCCAGGAGTTCGACGGGAATCCGTACACGGAGGACACGCGGACCGAGTACACACCGAACATTCCGACGACCTACTGGACCTTCCGGCTCATGATGGGGCTCGGCTTCGTCGGCATGTTCATCTCGATGGCGGTGCTCTGGGCGACCCGCAAGAGCGCGTCCGCGGACGTGCTGCGGCCGAGGGCGTGGCACTGGGCCGCGATCCTGGCGC
>CAKUSI010000466.1 GCA_934678955.1 uncultured Austwickia sp.
ACGCTGTTCTCGGCGGGACCGCCGCCCTCCCGGCCTTCCGGGCTCTCGTCCCGCCCCCCGTGTGCGCGCTGAACCACCCTGACCCGACCTCGCTTTCGTTCGCCCCCACTCTCCCCGAGACGTGCCGACCGGGGCCAGTCCCCCGTCCTCTGGATGGCCTGGGCCCTGAGTCCGCCGGCACCGTGCGGCGGGCCGAGGGATACCGCGCCGACGGACACCGCCAGGGAGGACGCCGACTCTGGCACCCATCCACCGAGTTCTGCGACGTCCGCGACAATGGAGGGCGTGAGCGAGAAGCAGCCGAAGGCGGAGCACCGGGGGATCCCCATCACCGACGAGTTCCGCGCGTTCGTGGCGTCGGGCTGGGCTCCCGCGGACCCGGCCCTGCCCGCCCCGGCCGACGTAGCGCCTTTCGCGGCCGCGCGGCGGGAGGCTCTGTCCCGCGCGTTCCCCGGCGAGCGGCTCGTGATCCCGGCCGGCGGCCTGAAGGTCCGCAGCAACGACACCGATTACGTGTTCCGCCCCCACAGCGCGTTCGCCCACCTCACCGGGCTGGGCGCGGATCGCGAGCCGGACGCGGTGCTCGTCCTCGAGCCGCGTGAGAGCGAGGGTCACGAGGCGCGCCTCTACCTGCGCCCCCCGAGCGGGCGGGGCAGCGACGAGTTCTTCACCGACAGCCGGTATGGGGAGTTCTGGGTCGGCCCGCGCCCCAGCCTGGCCGCCGTCTCGGCGGAGTTGGGCATCGAGACCATCGACCTGGACCGTTTCGAGAACGAGGTCGCCAAGGACGTCGGCGTGGTGCAGATCCGCGTGATCCCCGACGCGGATCCCGCCGTCCTGGCCATCGTCGAGGCGGCCAGGGCCACGGTCGAGCAGGTCGCGGAGGAGAGCGCACCGCAGGCGATCGCCCACGACGTCGCAAGCCAGGACCGCCATCAGGCGCAGGTGCAGGAGCAGGTTCAAGGCCAGGAGCTGGCCTCGGAGCAGGAGCAGGACCAGGACCAGGACCAGGGGGAGACCGAGGTCGAGGAGGAGAAGCAGGAGGACAGCCCCGACGTACAGCTGGCCCGTTTCGCCTCGGTCCTGCGAATGCGCAAGGACACCTGGGAGGTGGCCCAGATGCGCGACGCCTGCGCCGCCACTGCGCGGGCGTTCGAGGAGGTGGTCGCGGCGTTCCCGGAGGCCATCGCGCGCGGCCGTGGGGAGCGCTGGATCGAGGGCACGTTCAACCGAGCCGCGCGGCATGCCGGCCACGGCGTCGGCTACGACTCGATCTGCGCCGCGGCCGACCACGCCAACACGCTGCACTGGATCCGCAATACCGGCGACGTCCGCGACGGCGACCTGGTGCTGATCGACGCGGGCGTGGAGGTGGAGTCGCTCTTCACCGCCGACATCACGCGGACCCTGCCCGCGAACGGCACGTTCACGCCGACGCAACGCGCGGTGTACGAGGCCGTCCTGGCCGCCCAGGAGGCCGGCATCGCCGCCGCGCGCCCCGGCTCGAAGTTCAAGGACGTGCATGCCGCGGCGATCCGGGTCATCGCCGAGCACCTGTACGAGTGGGGCCTGCTGCCCGACGGCGTCGACGTCGAGGCATCCCTGGACAAGGACGGTGGCCAGTACCACCGCCGGTGGATGGTGCACGGCACGAGCCACCACCTGGGCATCGACGTGCACGACTGCGCGCTGGCCCTGCGCGAGGACTACATGGAGGCCGACCTCGCAGCAGGGATGATCCTCACGGTCGAGCCCGGCCTGTATTTCAAGGCTGACGACCTCCTGGTTCCGGAGGAGTACCGCGGGATCGGCGTGCGGATCGAGGACGACATCCTGGTCACCGAGGAGGGCTGCGAGGTGCTCTCCCCGCACCTGCCGCGGAATCCGGACGAGGTGGAGGCGTGGATGGCCTCGATCTGGTCCACGGGAGCTGCCCACCATTGATAGGCTCGCATCCATCGTTCATCGCTACGACGAATAGGTGGGTGCGCGATGCGGCCGTTGGACGGGGCTCCCTCGGGGGAGGGCGCCGGGGCCGCCAGTGCGCCGACGGCCTCCTGGGACGCCGGCGACATGGGCTGCGGTGAGCTGATCGTCCTGCTCCGGGGCAAGGTCCGGGCCCTTGAGCCCGGACAGGTCCTGGAGCTGATCGCCCTGGACACCGGAGCCCTGGAGGACATCCCGGCCTGGTGCCGCCTCACGGGCCACGCGCTCGTCCACGCGGAGCACCCCCGCTATCTCATTCGACGGAAAGAAGGCTGAATCGCCATGGGCTCGTTCTGCGTCTCGATCTCCCACGCCAAGGACAACACCGACAAGGCGACGGTCGGCTTCGTCATCGCCAACGCGGCGGTGGGCTCCGACCAGGACACGATGGTGTTCCTCTCCAGCGAGGGCGCGCGCCTCGCTGAGGCGGGCTACGCCGACGACATGCATGAGGACGGATTCGCCCCGCTCAAGGAGCTCATGACGAACTACGTCGAGGCCGGCGGCCAGATCTGGGTCTGCTCGCCGTGCTACAAGAAGCGCGGCCTGGACGAAGGCAGCCTTGTCCCCGGATCGACCATCGTGGGCGGCGCCAAGCTGGTGGAGTACCTCGTCGGCGGCGCTCCGCACGTGTCGTACTGATCCCCCCGACACGCTCGCCACCGCGGATCGCCCAGGACGGGACCACGCCATGACGAAGACCAGTGCCGCACCTTCGAGCGGGGGCGCGCACCCGTACCCGCCGGACATCAGCTTCGACGGCGGCGACCTCGACTGCGGCAACGGGTTGCTGCTGCTCATCCGCAAGCACATCGATCCGCTGGC
>CAKUSI010000467.1 GCA_934678955.1 uncultured Austwickia sp.
GTGGGCGGCCAAATCGCTTTGACAAGGAGCGATGAGCCGGCGAATCCACAAAGTTGGCCTGAGGTGTGCAAGTCAGGCCCGAACATGCACGCCGCCGCTTCGCGTCATCGCCGAAGTACACGGCGCGGGCCGCAGGACGCCAGCCGGCGGACGGGATCGGGTCGATGACAGCGATAGTCGGGTTGCGAACAAGCGCGTCACTCACGCCTCGTGGCCTTGAGGTGAGGTGCGTGAAGACGGAAGGGCTCTGCGTCCTCTGTAAGTCCGGGATCACCTGCAGGTTTCTCTTCCCGACCAGCAGAGCGGACTCACCCGGCAAGCTGGCAACGACGCCGAGAGGGCTCGATCCTGGGCTCGGCTCTGGCTCGCGGATTACAGGCGCGTGATTCCGAGGTGACCGGCCTTCAGGGTCTCAGGAGGACAGCCCGGCCCGATTCATGGCCGACATGAGGGCGGGGCGGCGGCGGTAAGCCTCGCGCAAGCGGATGATCTCGGCGTCTGCCTCGGCTCGGTGTCCTGCCGTGACGTAGAGGGCGCGAGCTCTCACGAGGAGATCGACGATGGCCGGGTACCGCTTGGAGTCGGGTGTGGTGAGGGACTCCAGTACCTGAGCCAGGCACAGGCGGGCTGCCCGCAGTGGGAAGCAGCCTTCGGAGGCGTCCACGAGTTCGCGCCACGCGTGGCCGGCGCCGAAGGCGTCCGACGCATCCCACGCGTGCGTGACGTTGCCGTCGGCGAGGTGGAGCCGGACGAGGTGGGCGCCGCCGCTGCTGTGTGCCCGCTGGGTGGCCTGATCGAATGCCCACGTGCGTTGTTCGTCCCCGCGCCCGCATCGTTCCGCGACGTGGCTCAGCAACCGGAGGGCGTCCACGCTGAGGTCGCGGTCGAACAGGGTCCGCGCGATCGCGAGGGCGGCGTCCGGACGACCACCGTCAAGGTAGGCGTCGACGGCGTCTTCGACGGGCACGATAGTGGGACCCGCCCGCCAAGCGACGTCCACGCAGCCCTGTGCGATGGCTCGGTCCAGCCACGCGAGGACATCAGCCGGCCGTCCGGCGTCATGCAGCCGCCGGAGGATCTCCCGGTAGTACGGGCGGTCACCTCCGGACAGCAGGGCGACGGCCCGTTCGACATCGCCGTCGTGGTCGGCCAGTTCCAGCAGCATGCAGTCGATCTCGCTGCGGTAGGGGTCGGCTGCCGGTCCACCGCCGCGCAACGTCGCGACACTCGCGCGGTAGGCGTCCCAGGCAGGCTCGTCGAACGCGTGCGCCACGGCGTCCAACGCGAGCGACGGCCAGCCGCCGTACTCGACCCGGAAGCCGACCACCCAGCGGGCGAGGCTGACCGGGTCGGGGTGCCCTTCGACCGCGAGTCCGAAGAGCGTCGACGCTCGTTCGGCCACCCCGACCAGGGCGTCCGCGTTGTCGGCGTCCCGCGCCAGGTCGCCGAGCCGGGTGAGCAGGTGCTGGAGTACTCGTCGCACCACGGGGTGGGCGCCGCCGTCGAGGTGCCGCTCCAGTTCGTCGACGGACTCCTCGACCCCTTGGACGCCGTCGTCGACGTCTTCGTAGAAGGGGTCGTGGTAGTCGAGGTCGACTCCGGCCAGCGCGGCGTCGACGGCCGCCAGGAGTTCGGAGGCGGTCGGTTCGTCCTCGGGTGTGGCGCGCAACTGCAGCGAGCGCATGGCCTCGGGGCTGTACCCCGCCATCTCGAGTACCAGCGACTGCAGCGCATCACGGTCCATCGAGCGCAGGAACCGCTCGATGTCTGGCGTGACCGGATACCGCACGCCGCCGGGTCCGATCACGTTCTTCACCCGCTGATTATCGCGAACCTTTCCGCACGTGGCCGGTGTGTCCGCCTGGTCGCTTCCGTAAAGGGCCAGGCCGACTTCTCACGCGCTAGCGCATCTCCAGCCTCAGGCCGGGCGTGTCAGGGGCTACGCGGGGCAACACGGTGCCGACTAGGCGCTTTGGTCGGTGTTGGCCACGTCGTGGGTCGCGGTTCGATGCCGCGAAGCCCTGTGGACTACGAAAGGAACAACGTCCGATTGGTGATCTTCCCGCATACCCACGCGGAAGGACCACGGCAATGAACATCACCGAGATGTTGGGTTTGCAGGACGAGCGGATGGCGTCCGTCGTCAAGGAGCACTGGGCAGGATGGGTCGCCTTCGAGCCCCGGTTGGGGGTCGTTGACGACCCCGCCGGGCTGGACGCCTGGAGGCGAGCGGCCGATCCCGCAGTGGCCAACGGCGTCCTGCTCGGCCTGGCTCGGTTGGCGGCCTTCGATGGCGCCGATGACCGGGAGGCAGCCTTGGTGCTCGCGTGGCTCCTCCTCCCGACCGCCCTGCGCGTCCGCCGCCGTTTGGGACTGGCTGATGATCGGGTGGACGAGGTGCTGGCTGCGCAGTTGTGGGTGGAGGTCCGCGGGCTGCCGTGGCGGCGTCCGCACTGGGTGGCGGCGAGTCAGCTGCGTGAGGGGGTGCTACTGGACTGCGGGGCGCCCACGCACCACATGCCGCACCGGCTGTCGATGGTCTCGCTGGGCCCCGTCGACCCGGCCGACGATCGGCTCGTGGAAGACGACGACCCGGCAGCCGAGTTGGCCGAACTGCTCGCCTGGGCCTGCGCCGAGGACGTCATCACCGACGAGGACCGCGAGCTGCTGGTCAGTCTGATCGAGGCCGCGAAGACCCTCCAGGCTGATGGTCGCGCCCGCGAGGGCGGAGTGGCCGGCCTGTCGAGCCGCCAGCTGAGCGCCGTCGTGGCCCAGGAGTGGGGCGTGTGCGCCCGGACCGTGCGGCGTCG
>CAKUSI010000468.1 GCA_934678955.1 uncultured Austwickia sp.
CACGGCTGGGTGGGGCTCGGCCGGATCGTGTACGCGAGCTCCTCGGAGCAGCTCGGACGATGGCTGGACGATCTCGGGGTCGGCGCGGCCCCCATCCGCACCCTCCCGATCGGCGACATCGTCCCCGACGCGCGCACCGACGGACCGGATCCGCAGCTCGCGGAAGAGGTCCGGCAACTTCACCTGCAACGATTCACCTGATCCGCCGATCTCTCCGCAGAGAGCGGTCAACGCCCCACCCGAAACCCCGACCGACACCCGACGCCCAGACCCAGACCCAGACCCAGACCGGACCACCATGTGCCGCATCCTCGCGTTCGCCTCCCCGACAGCCGCCACCTTCAGCTCCGTGCTCGGGGAGCGGACCACCACCCAGTTCCAGATGCTCGCGCGCGTGCACGGGGACGGGTGGGGCGCAATGTGGCTGGCCGACGGCATCGCGGGCACGTCGCTGCGCAGGTTCCGCGCGGGTCACGACGGCCGGTACGACGAGGGACTGAGTCGCGCCCTCGCGGTGCCCGCCGCGCGCGCCGGGGTGGCCCACCTGCGGATGGCGACGGGGGGGCTGTCGGTCCGGGTGACGAACAGCCATCCCTTCGTCGACCGCGGCGTCGGGCTCGCGCACAACGGGACGATCTCCCCGATCACCGAGCTGCGCCGGCTCGTGTCACCGGAGTCGTTGGGCCGGTTGCGGGGCACGACCGACTCCGAGATGTACCTGACGCTCGTCACGGACCGGCTGCGGGCCGGCCTCCCGTTCCTCGACGCGGTGCGGGGGGCGGTCGGGACGCTGCGCGCCGCCTTCCCCACCGCCAGCCTCAACGCCGTGTTCCTGAGCCACACCCGCATGGTCGTGGTGCACTCCTCGACGCACGCCATCGTGCCCACCGAGCACTTCCACGGCCGGCTCATCCCCGGGGAGGAGCTCCCGCCGCAGCACGACGCCGGCTACTACCTGATCCGCCGGCAGCGCCTGGCCGACGGCACGCTCGCGTACGCCTCCTCCGGCTTCGATCAGGAGGGGTGGGAGGTGCTGCCTCTCGACACGATGGCGATCGTCGACCTCGCGGCGATGACGGAGACGCTGGAGCCGGTGTCGCAGGCTCCAGCGCCCGTGTCCGCGTCCCCTTCGGGGGCGGCCACCGACGACGCGGGGACCCCTCAGCCGGAGCGGCAGGTCACGACGTGGTCGGCGAGGAGTCTCCCGGCGCCGTGAGGACCGCGCAGGCGATGCGGGAGCCGGCGTCGCCCGCCTTCTTCGTCTCGTCGTCGGCCCCGCCGGAGGCATACCTGGTCGGGATGTTGGCGAAGTTGTCCGGCTTCTCGTGGATGATCAGCGCCGTGCCGTCCCCGTCGAGCACCAGCTCGTTCGTCAGCCGGTCAGTGGACGTGGTCAGCGTCCCCGTCCCGTCCGCGCCGATCAGCAGCGGGGGCAAGTCGCCCGCGTGAGCGGGGTGCGCGGGGCCGGAGCCGGCGAGGTGGCCCCCTGCGGAGAGGAAGTCTCCGGTCTTCGAGGTGTCGGCCGGGTCGGGCGAGTTGGCCTCGCACTTGCCGACGGAGTGCAGGTGCAGGCCGTGGAAGCCCGGCTCCAGGCCTCGGGCCTCGACGCGGATCTCGCCACCGGACGTGGCGATCTCGACGCGGCCCCGCTCCTCGCCGGACGCGCTGCGGATGTCGCCGGAGGCCAGCGGATGCGCGTTCGAGGTGGCGGTCTGCGCCGGCGCGGTCGCGGTGTTCGCGGTCTCCGCCGGGGCCGACGAGCCGCAGGCGGTCGCAAGCAGGCCCGCGGCGGCGAGGGCGGGAAGGGCGATCAGGCGACGGGGCACCGCTCGGGAAGCGTGGAGGGCGGTACGGACCATGGGTGGCTCCTTGTCAGGTTCGGGCCGCTACTGCGGTCCACCCTTGTTCACACAGCCCCCGCCCGCAACTCGACGCCAACTGCTTTTCCGTGGAGCGCAATGGGATTCAGCGGTCCTTCCGGTAACGGCTCATGCCCTGGTGGCAACGCGATTAGGGTGGGCTAAGCAGGGGACGCGGCCCCGGGGTCAGGTCCCGTCAAGCGACGAATGGGGAGATCGAGCGTGTTCTGTTACCAGTGCGAGCAGACGGATCGCAGCGGGCTCGTCGGCGATCGGAGCAACCTGCTCATCGGGTGTTCCTCGCACAAGGGCAACTGCGGCAAGGACGAAACCACGGCGGGCCTGCAGGACCTGCTGATCTACGTGACCCTGGGCCTGGGGCAGTACGCTCACCGCCTCCGCGCGCTCGGGAAGCCGAACCCCGAGTACGCGTACGACGCGTCCTTCTACATCTTCACCACGCTGACGAACGTCAACTTCAACACGACCCGCTTCGCCACCCTGATCGCGGAGGCCACCGCCAAGCGCGACGCCGCGAAGGCCGCGTACGAGGCGGCGTGCGCCGAGGCGGGCCAGGAGCCGGAGGCGCTGCGCGGGCCGGCCACCTTCGAGGCCGCCCGGACCACGAACACGCTCATCGAGCAGTTCCCCGTCGCCGCCGTCGACCGGGAACTGGACGAGATCGGCGCGGACGCCGTCGGCCTGCGCAACCTCAGCCTGTACGGCCTCAAGGGGCTCTGCGCGTACGCCCACCACGCGCACGTCCTGGGCTATCGCGACGAGGAGGTGGACGCCGGCGTCGAGGCGGCGCTGGACTTCCTCGCCGACCCTCCCCGTGAGATCGAGCCGCTGCTGGAGCACGCCCTCACCCTGGGGCATCTGAACCTGAAGGTCATGGCCATGCTCGACGCCGCGAACACCGGCGTCTTCGGCACACCCGTGCCCACGG
>CAKUSI010000469.1 GCA_934678955.1 uncultured Austwickia sp.
CCCTTGGCGCGTGCGCGAGCAACCCAGCCCTGCGCGGTCGAGAGCGGCACGCGGCTGAGTTCGGCCATGCGCGCGGTCGGGTTCGGTTCGCCGTCGTCCACGAGGCGGGTGTGTTGCAGGGCGACGACCTCGTAGAAGTCCGGGGTGCGCTTCGGGTTCCCCAGCGGCTTCATCACGTCCTCGGCGCGCATGACACGGCCGGAGGGCATGGTGAGGGTGCCGCCCTCGAACCGGGTGGCTCCGGTGACGGCGAACTGGCGGCGGTTGATCGCTGCCTCAATCCTCGACGTGGGGAGGTTTCGGAGCATGGGGCTTGCCACCGGGTCACCGGCCTGCTCGGGCAGGTAGATGATCCCCGTGATCCGCACCTCTCCCATCGGCTCCTGGAGCATGAGGTACTGGCGCTGCAACCTGAGCAGCACGCGGGTATGCGACTGGACGTGCTCGATGAGGAACCAGCGGCCGTCACGGCCATCGTTATACCCGGTCAGTTCCCCGTCCGGTCCCGGTGTGGGGTATCTCCGCTTGTCGTACTTGAGTGCGGCATCAATGGCGACCGAGTCGGCAGAGGATTCGATCACGGGCGGGTCGGGCATCACCCAGCCCGCTGGCAGGTCTTCGGGGACCAGCAGCGGTACATCCTCCACGTCTTGACTCATGCCTCCAGGGTAGTGGAACCTCTGATTCATCTCAAACAATGGCCATTACGCCACGAGTGTGTTACCTTAATATGGCGTATCTGCTATCGCATGAGATTGAGGTGAGTGTCCTGACCCCAGCCCCAACCCGTCAGCGCCGACCACGCGCGGCGCAAGGCCAGGGTGCGCTCAGGGCCAGGAACGATCCGGGGCACCTCCGGCTACGGACGATCCGCCGTGCGGAGCCGGACGTGAGGAAGCTGGTGGAGTGGGTGCTGAACATCACCCAGACCCGCTACGACGCCTACCGAGCTGGCCAACCCGACCCCTACGGTCTCCCGGCCCCTGAGAATCTGAGCCTGATGTCAGACCTACGAGGCAGAGTAGAAGACGAACCCGAGCTGCTGCACCGACGAAGGAGCACCGCATGACCCCCCACATCGCTCCCGCCCTCACGCCGCGTGATGCCATCGGCCCCGGAGCGGGCGACAAGCCCGTGCTGCTGGCCGTCTCCTACCTCCGGGTCTCAACCCGCGAGCAAGCCGAGCGCGGCGGCACCGAGGAAGGGTTCTCCATCCCCGCGCAACGCGAGGCCAACCACCGCAAGGCCGACGAACTCGGCGCGCGGATCGTGCGGGAGTTCGTCGACGCGGGCGAGTCCGCACGCTCTGCCGACCGCGACGGTCTGCAAGAGATGCTGACGTTCATCGCGGCCACGCGGGTGCAGTTCTGCATCGTGCACAAGCTCGACCGCCTCGCCCGCAACCGCGCCGACGACGTGAAGATTCACGAAGCCCTCATCAATGCGGGCGTGACCCTGGTCTCGGCTACCGAGTCGATTGACCAAACACCGTCGGGGATGCTCGTCCACGGCATCATGTCGAGCATTGCCGAGTTCTACAGCCGTAACCTCGCCACCGAAGTCACCAAGGGATTGACGCAGAAGGTCGCCCAGGGCGGCACGCCCATGCGCGCACCCATCGGCTACCTCAACGTGCGCCGCACCGACGACAACGGCCGCGAGGTACGCACGGTAGAGGTCGATCCTGATCGCGCACCGCTCATCACCTGGGCGTTCGAGCACTACGCGACCGGGGAAACCTCCGTTACCGGTCTCCTGCGGGAGCTGACAGCACGCGGGCTGCTGACCGTGCCGACCCCGAAGCGTCCCTCGAAGCCGCTCGGGAAGAACACGCTCTACAAGCTGCTCACAAACCCTTACTACGCGGGCGTGATCCGCTACAAGGGCGCACTGCACCCCGGCGCGCACGACCCGATCGTGGAACCGGAACTGTTCGACAAAGTGCAATCGCTACTCCGGGCGCGGACGGCGAAGATGACCCGGCACGTTCAGCACGCCCACCACCTCAAAGGACTGCTGCACTGCGGCACCTGCGGCTCACGCATGCTCCTGGACTTCGCCACCAACCCACGCGGCACGACCTACGCCTACTTCGTGTGCTCCGGCCGTGCCGCCAAGAAGACGAACTGCACGCGACGGGCCGTGCCGGTCGCCGTCGCGGAACGCCTCGTCGCGGACTCCTACGCCTCCATCACGATCAGCGACGCGACTTATCAGCGGCTCGCTGCCGATGTGGATGCGGCGTTCGACAAGCGCAACGCGGGTCAGGATCAGGAAGTTGCTGACTTGACGGCGAGCCGGGCGCGCCTGGAAGCAGAGTCCGACAAGCTCCTGGCCGCGCACTTCGCCGACGCGATCGACCTCGACACGTTGAAGCGGCATCAAGACCGCATCCGCGCGGGCCTCGCGGACGTGAACCGTCGCCTTGCCGAGCACAGCGAGCACCACACTGGCGGACGCGCATTCCTCCACGACTCGCTGCGGCTCCTCACCGACGCTCACCACGCCTACCAACACTCGGGCGACGCCGACCGGCGGCTGGCGAACCAAGCGTTCTACACGCGCCTGGACATCACCGACGACGAACAGTTGCGCGCACGTCTCGCCGAACCCTTCGCGACGATCTTCCGTGAGGCGCACGACGGAGGCGACGGAGGCAAGGAAGCGAAACGGGAACACACCACATCTTCCGATGTCGCGTGTTCCCGTAAGACACTTTGGGTGGACCTGAGGGGACTCGAACCCCTGACCCCCTGCATGCCATGCAGG
>CAKUSI010000470.1 GCA_934678955.1 uncultured Austwickia sp.
GGCCTGCACGGGCCAGCCTTCACGCGCGCAGGTCCTTGCGCCGGGGTCTCACCTGACCCCGAAGCTCTCCCTCGTGCTTCCGCAGCCCGTCGATGACGATGGCCAGCACCCGGTGCGCCGCCTCGAGGTCGTCGTCGGAAACGGATGCCAGCGCGTCGTGGTGGAGCCGGGCCAGCGGCCCGAAGAATGCGACCGCCAGCTCGCGGCCCGCGTCGGCGTACTCCAGCAGCACGCGGCGGCGGTCGTGCGGGTCGCGCACGCGCGTCACGTGGCCTCCCGCTTCGAGCCGGTCAAGCAGGTACGTGACCGCCCCGCTGCTCAGCATCAGGTGCGCCCCGAGCATCGCGGGCGTGACCCGGCGGCCCTGCAACTCGCTCGCGTGCAGGAAATTGAGCGCCCGGAAGTCGGTGTCGTGCAGGCCGTGTCCTGCGGCGAACGCATGGCCGATCCGCTGCGCCACTTCGCTCACGACGGCGACGTCCTGGAGCAGCGAGCGCTCCAGATCCGCTCGGTGCAGCAGATTCCCTGGTTCGGCCACACCCCATCCTAGGCCCGTTCGCGTATTCACTCAGCGGCTGAGAGAATTGCGCCGTGCAGCGACCCACCTCCCCCCATCACGCCCCCGACCGTCCCCGTCCCGCCGCGGAACCGCACGCTGACGAAGCCGGCCCGCTGTGGCGCCTCGGCGGCCTCACGACGTCCCGCGCCGGCGCGTGGATCACGCTCGTCGTCGCGCTCCTGCTCTCCGGGGCGCTCATGTCGATGGGCTCGCTCGAGTCGTCAACGGCCCCGGACCCGCTTCCCGCCAGCACCGAGTCGGCGCGAGCGAGTGAGTTGCTGCGGCAGTTCCCCGACGGCGACGTGGCACCGGCCATCGCCGTGTTCTCGCGGCCCGATGGGGGCCCGCTCACGCCAGCCGATCTGGGTGCAGCCCAGGAGTCCCGTGCCCGGATGCTGTCCGTCGACCGGAGCCTCGACCCGGCGGACGACCGGGGGGCGGCCGCCGCGCCGGCGATACCTTCCCCCGACGGGCGGGCCGCTCTCGCCGTCATCCCCATCTCCACGCAGCTCAGCGGCTTCGACCTCCTCGACGCCGTCGACAACGTCCGTGAAGCGGGTCGCGCGGACCTGCCCGAAGGCCTCCAGGTGCAGCTCACCGGCGGCCCTGCGTTCGGGGGTGACATCGCGGGCGCCTTCTCGGGCGCGGACGTCCGGCTGCTGCTCATCACCGCAGCGGTCGTCGCGGTCCTGCTCCTGCTCACCTACCGCTCCCCGATCCTGTGGTTGGTCCCCCTCTTCGTGGTGGCGCTCGCGGACCGCGTGGCCCAGATCGTCGCTGCCCGCGCGGGAGAGGGCCTCGGCCTGGCGCTCGACGGGTCCACCAACGGCATCGTGAGCGTCCTCGTCTTCGGCGCGGGCACCAACTACGCGCTGCTCATGGTGTCGCGTTACCGGGAGGAACTGCGCCGTGACACCGACCACCGCCTCGCCCTGCGGCGCGCCGTCCGATACACGGCCGAGCCGATTCTCGCCTCGAACGTCACGGTGGTGCTGGCCGTCCTGACGCTCGTCCTCGCGAGCGTCCCGAGCACCCATATCCTCGGGATTTCCTCCGCGATCGGGCTGGCCACCGCGGTCCTGTTCGCGCTGTTCGTCCTCCCTGCGGCCCTCGCCGTCTGCGGGCGGGGTCTCTTCTGGCCGTTCGTCCCCCGGGTCGGCGACCGCGATCCCGCCGCGAGCGGCGGATGGCACACCTTGGCCTCGTTCGTGGTGGCGCGGCCTCTCGCGGTCCTCGCCGCGACCGTGCCGATCCTGTTGATCTGCGGGGCGGGGATCATCGGGGTCCGCATCGGCCTCGAACAGACCGAGCAGTTCCGAGTGAGCGCCGAATCGGTCGACGGCTTCGGGACGCTGCGCGATCACTTCCCGGCCGGCCAGTCCAACCCGACCACGGTGGTGGCCCGCACCGAGGCCGCGGCCCGGGTGGACGCGGCCATCCGCGGCGCCCAGGGCGTCGAGTCCTCCCGCCAGACCGGCGCCTCGGACGGAGGACTGACGCGCTGGCAGGTAGTCCTCGACGGCGACCCTGCCTCCGCCGAGGCCTTCGACGCGGTACGGGCCCTGCGGGCCAACGTGCACGCCGTGCCCGATGCCCAGGCCCTCGTCGGCGGGACCGACGCGGCCACTCTGGACAGCCGCGACGCCGCCCGCGGCGACCTCATCCGCATCGTCCCGCTCATCCTCGCGGTCGTTCTCTTCGTGCTCTTCGTGCTCTTGCGCGCTGTCTTGGCCCCTCTCCTGCTGATCACCGCCACCACGATCAGTTCGCTCGCCGCCATCGGCGCGGGCGCCTGGCTCAGCACCACCGTGTTCGGCTTCCCTGGCCTCGACACCTCGGTCCTGTTGTTCTCGTTCCTCTTCCTGGTCGCCCTCGGCGTGGACTACACGATCTTCTTGGTCACACGGGTGCGCGAAGAGACGAATCGGCTCGGCACCCGGCAGGGGATCGTGCGCGGCGTGTCCCTGACCGGAGGCGTGATCACCAGCGCCGGCATCGTCCTCGCCGCGGTCTTCGCGGTGCTGGGCGTCCTGCCCCTCATCACGTTGACCCAGGTCGGCATCACGGTCGGGATCGGGATCCTGCTGGACACGTTCGTGGTGCGCACGATCGTCATCCCCGCCCTGTTCACGATGGTCGGGCCGCGCGTCTGGTGGCCGGCGCTCCCGGCCGGGGACGCGACCAGGGCCGCCGCTAAAGACACCAC
>CAKUSI010000471.1 GCA_934678955.1 uncultured Austwickia sp.
TTCATGAAGGTCTTGAGCGTGCGCTCCAGCCTGCCCTGCGCGACCCGTTCGCCATCCACCTCCAGCGAGATGCGCGTGACGTCGTCCGTGATGCCGACCGTGAAGCGTGGCGTGGGGTCCTCACGGGTGAGCTCGTCGAAGACCGCGACGCCCATCGCGGGGGTGAACTCCTTGCTGGCCAGCCCGTACCGTCCGCCGATGACGAGCGGCACGCCCTGTCGGCGGCCGCGCGCGGCGGCCTCGCTGAGGGTGGCGACCACGTCCAGGTAGAGCGGCTCGCCGAGCGCGCCCGGCTCCTTGGTGCGGTCGAGGACCGCCACCCTCGTGGCCGACGCCGGCAGCGCGGCGATCAGTTCGTCGGCGGGGAACGGACGGTACAGCCGGATGTTGACCACGCCGACCTTGTGCCCGTCGGCGCGAAGGTGGTCGACGACCTGGCGCATCGTCTCCCAGCCGGAACCCATGATCACCGCGACCCGGTCCGCCTGCGGGTCGCCGTGGTACTCCACCAGGTGATACTGGCGGCCGCAGCGCGCGGCCAGCCGGTCCATCGCGGACTGCGTGATGCCCGGGATGGCGTGGTAGAAGGGGTTCGCGGTCTCCCGGGACTGGAAATAGGTGTCCGTGTTCTGGGCCGTGCCCCGGATGAACGGGTGCTCCGGCGAGAGGGCCCGCTCGCGGTGGGCTCGCACCAGGTCCAGCGGCACCAGCTGACGCAGGTCCTCGTCGCTCAGCATCTCCAGGACGTTGAGCTCGTGGCTGGTGCGGAACCCGTCGAAGAAGTGGATGAAGGGCACGCGCGACTCCAACGTCGCGAGCTGCGCCACGGCCGCCATGTCGTGGCACTCCTGCACGCTGGTGCTCGCGAGCAGCGCGAAGCCGGTCTGCCGGACCGCCATCACGTCCTGGTGGTCGCCGAAGATCGACAGGCCCTGGGTGGCCAGTGAGCGGGCCGCGACGTGAATCACCGCCGAGGTGAGCTCGCCGGCGATCTTGTACATGTTGGGGATCATCAGGAGCAGGCCCTGGCTGGCCGTGAAGGTCGTGGTGAGGACCCCGCCCTGGAGGGCACCGTGCGCGGCGCCCGCCGCCCCGCCCTCGGACTGCATCTCCACGACGGTGGGGATCGTGCCCCACACGTTCGTCCGCCCGTGGGCGGCCCACTCGTCGGCGAGCTCGGCCATGGTCGAGCTGGGGGTGATGGGGTAGATGCTGCACAGCTCGTTGAGGCGGTAGGCGACCGACGCGGCGGCCTCGTTGCCGTCGATGATGGCCCTGGGCATCAGAGGAGTCCTCCCTGTCGCGTGTCGTCGGCCGAGGTGCTGGCGCGCGGGCGACCCACGGAGGGGCCGGTGAGCGGCAGGTCCGGGCGGCCCTCGGTCACCATCTCGATGGCGTGCACCGGGCACTGGTCGTAGCAGGTGCCGCACCCCGTGCATTTGTCGTAGTCGTACTTGTAGCGCAGGCCCCTGCCGAGCTTGATCACCGCGTCTTCCGGGCACGCGCCCATGCAGCCGTCGCACTCGATGCAGTTGCCGCAGGACAGGCAGCGCTTGGCCTCGAAGACCGCCTGGTCCTCGTCGAGCCCGCCGACCACTTCGTCGAACGCGGTGACGCGCGCGTCCGGGTCCAGCTCGGGCTGGATACGCCGGGCGAAATCGCCGAAGTACCACAGGTGCAGGTCGTCCAGCCCGACGACGGGGTGCTTCGGCCCCCGGACGAAGCGGCGGCTGTTGAGGTAGGCGTCGATGGTCCGGGCGGCGCGCTTCCCGTGACCGACGCCGACGGTGACCGTGCGCTCGGAGGGCACCGCGTCACCGCCGGCGAAGATGCCGGGGACGTCGGTCATCAGCGTGGCCGGGTCGACGTGGACGACGTCGTCGTTGAACTGCATGCCGGGGATGGTCTTGAGGAACTCCGAGTCGGTCTGCTGCCCGAGGGCCAGGATGACCGTGTCGGCCTCCAGCCTCTCGAAGCGGCCGGTGCCGCGAGGCTTGCCGTTCTCATCCAATTCCATGATCTCGACCGTGAGGTCGTCGTCGACCTCCGTGATGGTGCGCAGCCAGTTCATCTTCACGCCCTCGCGCTCGGCCTCCTCGGCCTCGAAGGCGTGGGCAGGCATCTGCTCGCGGGTGCGGCGGTAGACGATCATCGTCTCGTCGGCGCCCAGCCGCCGGGCGACCCGTGCGGCGTCCATGGCCGTGTTGCCACCGCCGTAGACGGCGACCTTGCGGCCCATCACCGGGCGGTCGCCGCTCGCGACGTCGCGCAGGAAGCTCACCGCGTCGACCATGCGGCCGGCGTCGGTCGTCGGGATGTCCACGCGCCGGGACAGGTGCGCGCCGATCGCCACGAAGACGGCGGCGAAGTCCCCTTCCTTCTGCTCGGTCAACAGGTCCTTGACCGTGTGGTTGAGCACGATCTTGACCCCGAGCGCCTCGACCCGGGCGATCTCGCCGTCGACGACGTCGCGGGGGAGGCGGTACTCCGGGATCCCGTACCGCATCATCCCGCCCGCGAGGTCACCGCTGTCGTGGATCTCCACCTCGTGACCGAAGCGGGCCAAGTGGCACGCCGCGGAGAGGCCCGAGGGGCCGGCGCCGACGATCAGCACCCGCTGGCCGGAGAGCGTCGTGGGCTTCTCGAACTGCCAACCCTTCTCCAGCGCCAGGTCGCCGAGGTAGCGCTCGACGCCGTGGATCGAGATCGCGCTGTCCAGGTCGGCCCGGTTGCACGCGCTCTCACAC
>CAKUSI010000472.1 GCA_934678955.1 uncultured Austwickia sp.
CACCTCGCGAGCGCGTTCACCGCGAAGGAGATGATGAAGAGCACGAGGCCGGTGCCGATCAGCACGTTGATGTTGAGGCCATGGCCGGCCTCGGCGAACTTCAGTGCGATGTTCGCGGGGATCGTCGACGGGTGGCTGCCGGTCTGGCAGAGCGTGCGCAATCGCCCGCAACACGATCCGCTCCACCGCCACACGGTCGACCGGCACTCGGTCGAGGTGGTCGTCGAGGCCAGGGCGTTCCTGGACGCGGTGCGCCGACCCGACCTGCTGTTGCTGGCCGCGCTGCTGCACGACCTCGGCAAGGCGAAGACGGGACCGGGACACGCGGCCGCCGGGGCGCCGCTCGCGCGCGACACGTTACGGGGGATGGGCTACGACGAGGCCGACGTGGACCTGGTCACCGTCCTCGTGGCCGAGCACCTGACGCTGGTCGACCTCGCGACCCGGCGGGACGTCGACGACCCCGCGACGGTCGCCGCGCTCGTGGAGGTTGTGCGAGGCGACGAAGACCTGCTCGACCTGCTCCTCGCGCTCACCGTCGCCGACGCCACGTCGGTGGGCGAGCGGTCGTGGACGCCGTGGCGGGCCCAGCTGGTCACGTCCCTGGCCGACGCCGCGAGAGCCTCGATCCGCTCCGGCGATCAGCCCCTCGACGGTGAGGCAGCGTCGCTCGTCCGCCAGCGCGAACCGTTCGCCGTGTCCAGCGCCGCCCGCGCGGCCGCGCTGGAGGGCGCCTGCCACGTGAGCATCCGCGAGGGCGTGGAGCCGGACGCGGCGGTGGTCAAGGTCGTGGCCGCGGACCGCCTGGGACTCTTCGGAGACCTGGCCGGGGCTCTTGCCCGGCAGGACGCCGTGGTGCGTCGCGCGGTCCTGAGCACCGTGGACGGCGTCGCCGTCGACCGCTGGGACGTGGAGCTGGCGGCGCCCGGCGCGCTCGACGCGGAGTCGCTGGCCCGGGAGATCCGTACGGGTGCCTCGCCCGCCTCGCCCTCCGCTCACCCCGCGGTGGGCGCGCCCGGCGTACGCGGGCGCGGCAACGGACCTTCACGCTTGCTGCGCGCGACGTCGCGTCGGGGGGAGCGCGCGCGTGGCGCGGTCCCGTCCGTCGGTTCCCTCGGATCGCTGCTCCGCACGACGCGAGGGGCGGAGGTGGCCGGCCCGGGGCCCACGCAGGCGCACTTCGCGGCGTACGTCGTCCCGGAAGCCTCCGAGCGCGCCACGGTCGTGGAGCTGCGCGGCCCGGACCGTCCCGGGCTGCTCCGCGACGTCGGGCACGCGCTGGCCCGCCTCGGCATCGCGGTGCGGAGCGCCCACGTGGAGACCTACGCCGGCCGGTGCCTCGACACGTTCTATCTCGTCGAGTCCGCAGCGCGTGATGAGCGCCCGGGGAGGTTGTCGCCGGCGCGGGTGGCCGAGGTGATCAGTGTCCTGGTCGCGGTCGGGGAAGGGGACCCTCCGGGGCAGCCGTGAGCCGGGCCCGTCCCGGGCGCGCTGCTCGGGGCGGGACGGGACGTCGCGAGGCGGGACGGCGGCGCGCCGGGCGCGGGCGATTGGTTAGCCTGGGCGGGTGTTCACCAGCCTGTCCGACCGCCTCGCGGCGACGTTCAAGAACCTGCGCAGCAAGGGCCGCGTCACCGAACGCGACCTGAACGCGACGATCCGGGACATCCGGCTCGCGCTGCTCGACGCGGACGTCGCCCTGCCGGTCGTGCGGCAGTTCACGAGCGCGGTGCGCGAACGGGCCCTCGGTGCGGAGGTGCACGAGGCGCTGAACCCCGGCCAGCAGGTCGTCAAGATCGTCCACGAGGAACTCGTGGCGATCCTCGGCGGCAACACCCGAGCGCTCTCCCTGGCCAAGCACCCGCCGACGGTCATCATGCTGGTCGGACTCCAGGGCTCCGGCAAGACGACGCTGGCGGGCAAGCTGGGTCACTGGCTGAAGCAGCAGGGCCACACGCCGATGCTCGTGGCGGCCGACCTGCAACGCCCCAACGCGGTCACCCAGCTGCAGGTGGTGGGGGAGCGCGCCGGGGTCCCGGTCTTCGCTCCGGAGCGGGGCAACGTCGCGGGCTTTGATGCGGCGGTCGAGTTCGGTACGGGCACCCGGGGGTACGGCGATCCCGTCCAGGTGGCCCGCGACGGGGTCGAGCAGGCGCGCCGCGACCAGCGCGACATCGTGATCGTCGACACCGCCGGGCGACTCGCCATTGACGAGGTGCTGATGCAGCAGGCCGCGGACATCCGCGCGGCCACCGATCCCGATGAGGTCCTCTTCGTCATCGACGCGATGATCGGGCAAGCCGCGGTCGAGACGGCCACTGCCTTCATGGACAAGCTCGACTTCACCGGCGTCGTTCTGTCCAAGCTCGACGGCGACGCCCGCGGCGGCGCCGCGCTCTCGGTGGCGGGCGTGACGGGGCGCCCGATCATGTATGCCTCCACGGGCGAGCAGACCAGGGACTTCGAGGTCTTCCACCCCGACCGGATGGCCTCGCGCATCCTGGACATGGGCGACGTCCTGACGCTGATCGAGCAGGCGCAGCGTGCCTTCGACAAGCGCCAGCAGGACGAGATGGCGCGCAAGTTCCTCGCCGACGAGGACTTCACCTTCGACGACTTCCTCGAGCAGATGTCTGCCATCAAGAAGATGGGCTCGCTGAAGCAGCTGCTCGGCATGATGCCGGGGATGAACCAGATGCGCGAGCAACTGGACGCCCTGGACGAGAGGGAATTCGAC
>CAKUSI010000473.1 GCA_934678955.1 uncultured Austwickia sp.
TGGGCATGACCGTGGCCGACTTCAGGGCCCCCGCCCCCGCTGACTGCACCACCCAAGTCGCCGTCCAGCTCGACCATGACGGCTTCTGGGACCTGGTCGTCAAGGCCATCGCGTCAGTCGAATCCCGCTAGGAAGTCGAGGTGGGGTGTGGCATTTATCGCCACACCCCACCTCGTCTCTCATCCGAGGACGAGGATGGACGCATCAGGAGTTGTGCGTCGTCCTCACCATTCAGTTTCAGGGTGGCAGCCGCTGCCCGTCAGCATCGAACAGGAGAGGCTCACATGTCGGGGCGAATAGTCGTTGTGGGGTCAATCAACGCGGACGTGTCCGTCGAGGTCGCCCGCCATCCGGGTCCGGGGGAGACAGTCCCGGGAAAGACGGTGGCGATGCTGGCAGGCGGAAAGGGCGCCAATCAGGCGGTCGCCGCGGCTGGCTTGGGAGGTCGGGTGGCCATGGTCGGCGCTGTCGGTACGGACGCCAACGCTGCGGTCGCGTTGGGTCGGATGAGTTCCGTGGCGGTAGACCGCACCCACGTACAGGAGGTGCCGGGCCCGACCGGGCTGGCGATCGTGGCGGTGGACAGCCGCGGGGAGAACTCGATCATCGTGGTGCCTGGCGCGAACGGTTCGGTGGACGCCGCGTTCATCGATCGGGCGTCGGAAGTGATCGCGGGCGCGGACATCGTCGTCGCTCAGGGGGAGATTCCTGCCTCGGGCACAGCGCGGGCCGCCGAGTTGACAACCGGCCGGTTCGTGTTGAACTTGGCCCCGGTCGTCCCACTGCCGCGAGAGGTGATCCTCGCAGTTGATCCGCTCGTCGTGAACGAGCACGAGGGTGAGCTGGCGCTCGCTTTACTGTCACCGGAGGGCGACGTGCCCGCCGGCGCATCCCACGAGGGCGTGGCCCGGGCACTGGTGGGTGTCGGCGTCGCCTCGGTTGTGATGACCTTGGGCGGGGAAGGGGCGCTGGTACTTGGCCATGACATCCCCCTGACCAGGGTGCCGGCGGCGCGGGTGGAGGTCGTCGACTCCACCGGGGCCGGTGACGCCTTCGTCGGCGCCCTCGTGACGCGTCTGGCCGAGGGCGACTCCTTGGTGGACGCCGCGCGGTACGCGTCCCGGGTTGGAGCCTTCGCCTGCACTAGGCGCGGCGCCCAGGATTCATACCCCGGCATCGCCGACGAACTCCCGCCGCTGCCCTGACCTCGCGGGGTACCAGCTACTGCGGCGCGGGACCTGTCCGCTCGGGCACCCCCGAGAGCCCCCTCAGGGGCCTTGGGCAGCAGCCCTGTGGAAGGGCGACAGCTGCGCTGGGGATTCCGCAGCCCTCAGCGGCCCGCGATCACCGCCACCCTGATGGTCGAGCTACTTTCCGGGCCCGACCCCCGAACTGAGCCGCACATTCGAACAACGAAGGATTCGTATGACCAACAATGAGATCCGTCCGGTCTACTACGACTGCGACACCGGAATCGACGACGCCTTGGGTCTGGGCTACCTGATGTTCTCCCCCGAGGTCTCCTTGGTGGGGGTCGGTACCGTCAGCGGGAACATCGACGCTGAGCAGGCGGCTGAGAACACGTTGCGGCTGATGGGACTTGCCGGGCGGCGCGACATTCCCGTGGCCATCGGTGAGCGCCACTTCCTGACCCGCGAGTACCTCGGCGGCCCGGTGCACATTCACGGTCACGACGGACTGGGCAACGTCACCCTCCCGAAGGTCGACCTGAAGCCTGGCGATGAGACCGCCGCCGAGATGCTCGTCCGCCTGTCGCACGAGCATGCAGGCGCTCTGGAGATCATCTCAGTCGGCCCCCTCACGAACCTGGCGCGGGCGCTCGAACTTGACGCCACGCTCCCCAGCCGGGTTAAGCGGGTGACCTCCATGGGCGGGGCGGTGCTGGTCCCCGGAAACGCCTCGCCGGTCGCGGAGGCCAATATCTGGAACGACCCGGAGGCGGCCGCCATCGTCCTCAGGGCTGACTGGCCGGTCACGCTCGTGCCCCTGGACGTCACGTTGGAAAACATCCTTGAGGAGTCCCACCGCGCCCAGTTACTGGCTGCGGACAAGCCATTCCCGCGGGCGATCGGCCACATTCTGGACCTGTACTACGACTTCTACACGCCGCAGTACGGGCGTCGCTGCAGCGCGCTACACGACCCGCTGGCCGCCGCCATCGGCGTGGGCACCATCACTCCCCTGAAATCCCCGTGGGTCGAGGTGGCCGTCGATGACAGCCACGGCATCGGCCGCGGACAGGTGATCGCCGACCTGCGTGGCCAGCGGCTGGACCCCGTGGACCAGGAAGGCGCCAACGTGCGCGTGGTGTTGGAAACAGACCGGAAGCTGCCCGACCTCCTGGTACAACGCCTGACCAGTTAGTAGTTCGGCGCGTTCGTGACGCCAAGCCCGCTCGCCCCGGAACCAGTCCCCGAAGTTGCAGCACACGCGACACAGGGCCCCCGGCCCCCTGGCATCCACACGCTGACACTCCGAACTTGATCCTGGCGGGGTGACATCACGCCCACAAACAACGTCCGACTCTCGGCATGAGCGTATGGTCAAACGCTGTCCGCCCGGAAGAGTCACCCTCGGTAGCATCGTCGGCAAGGAGAGTCAGCGCCCCTCAGTGGGCGCAGCCATTCCCCACGCTTACCCCACGACAAGGAGTCCATGATGGCGATCAACAACCATCACACCTTGTCAGAAGCCACTTGCAGCACCCGAGAGTG
>CAKUSI010000474.1 GCA_934678955.1 uncultured Austwickia sp.
GCACACGCCCTGCGAGACCAGGCCACCTTCATCTGGGTCGGCCCGGAGGACGACACGGACGCCGCCGCGGAGGTTCCTCACGCGGACGCGATTCGCTTCGTCGGCGAACGCACGGACATGCCGGCGGTCTACTCGGCCCTCGACCTGTTCGTGCTGGCGTCCTACCGCGAGGGATTTTCGCGGGCGTCCATGGAGGCCGCCACGTCCGGCAGGCCGATGGTTTTGACCGATATCCGCGGCTGTCGCGAGATTGGTACGAACGATGAGCACGTGCTCCTGGTACCACCCCGCGACGCAGCGGCCCTGACGGAAGCCATTGGTCGGTTGCTCGCGGATCCCGCGCAGCGCGCCGCCCTCGGCGGAGCGGCTCAGACGCGGGCACGGGAGCACTTCGACCAGCGCCGGATCGCGGCGGCATCGCTTGCCGCCTACGACATCGTCTTGGAAGGGAAGAGGCGTGGCTGAGGGGGCGGAGACGGACACCAAGGGTCCGAGCGGTTGGTCGGTCCTCTGGGGACTGGCGCGCGCCTATCGACCCCGCATGGTTCTGCTTGGCGTCGCGTCCTTCATCGGCGCGATGCTCGAGGCCGGCTTCCTCGTCCTGCTGACCACCACCGTCCTGGCCCTCGCCGCCGGGCGGAATACCGTCGGACCGATGTTGGGTCAGTCGATCTCGGCGGCGACGGCGCTGTGGATCGCCGCTGTCGCGGTGCTGCTCAGGCTGTTGTTGAACCTGGGCACAGTCCGGATCTCCGCCGCCTTGGGCGCGTTCGTGCGCACCGAGCAGCGTCTGCGGGTGACCAGGGCGTACCTCCGAGCCGACTGGGGCGTCCAGCAGGGCGAGGCCGCAGGTCGGCTGCAGGAACTGCTCACGTCCTTTGTGGGTCGGATCAACGGGGCCATGTCCGCCCTGACACAAGCCATCACCGCCTCGCTCAGCTTGGTGGCGTTCCTCTCCGCGGGCGTGGCCGTCGATCCCGTGGCCACGCTGGCTGTTCTGGGCGCCCTCGCCGTCCTCGGCCTCGGTTTGACGCCGGTGCGGCGTCTGATCCGGAAGGAGGCATCGAGGTCGGCCACGACCGACATGGCGTTCGCGACCACCATCGCCGAGCTGGGATCGCTGGGCCAGGAGATGCAGACGTTCGGCGTCCGGGATCGCTTCGAGTCACGGCTGCAGGAGGTCGTTGAGGCGACCACCAATCAGGCGCGCCGGGTGCAAGTGCTCAGCGGCACACTCTCGCCTGTCTACACTTTTCTCGCCTACGCAGCCGTCATCGCCGGGGTGGCGGTTCTGCAGGTACTCGGGTTCGGCAACCTTGCAGCGATCGGATCGATCATGTTGCTGATGCTGCGCTCGCTCAGCTATGGGCAACAACTGCTGGCGGTGTCGGGCGCGCTCGCTGCCGCGCTGCCGTCGCTGGAGCGCGTGGACGAGACGGTCGACCACTACTTCGCGCATCGGGCTGATGACGGCGGTGAACGGCCCGGGAGCACCACGCCCCTCGTCTTCGACGGGGTCACCTTCGGGTACGCCGCCGATCGCCCCGCGCTGGCGGACGTCCGCCTGACCATCGAACGCGGGGAGATGCTGGGCGTGATCGGGCCGTCGGGGGCTGGCAAGTCGACGCTGGCCCAACTCGTCCTCGGCCTGCGAACCCCCACCGAGGGCGTCGTCACCGCCGGCGGCATCGACCTGCGGGAGGTGGACCGCGCCTGGTGGACGCGGCGGGTCGCCTTCGTGCCGCAGGACGCCGTGCTATTTACCGGGACGGTGGCCGAGAACATCCGCTTCTTCCGCGACGGCCTCGACGACGCCGCCCTGCGGCGCGCCGCGGAGCAGGCCAACGTACTGGCCGACATCGAGCGACTCCCCCTCGCCTTCGACACGCATCTGGGCGAGCGCGGCAGCCAACTCTCTGGCGGCCAGCGCCAGCGGCTGTCGATCGCCCGCGCCCTGGTCGGGGAACCGGAACTGCTGGTGCTCGACGAACCCACCTCGGCCCTGGACGGGCAGAGCGAGGCGCTGATCCGCGAGACGCTCGCGGCGCTCCACGGCCGGGTGACGGTGGTCATCATCGCCCACCGGATGTCGACGCTCGACCTGTGCGACCGCATCGCGGTCATCGAGCAGGGTCGCCTCACCGCGCTCGGCTCGCCGGACGCCCTCCGGTCCGAGAGCGCGTTCTACCGCAACGCCCTCGCCGTGGCGGGGATCGCATGATCCGCGTCCTGCACTACGGCATGAGCCCGAACCTGGGGGGCATCGAGACCTACCTGTTGAACCTCACGCGGACCATCGACGGCTCGCGGTTCCAGTCCGACTTCGTCTACTCCGACTACGGGCAACTCCCGGCGTTCGCCCCCGACCTGCCCGGCAGCCGATTCTTCGGGGTGACGCCGAGGCGGGTCAGCCCGCGACTCAACCGGCAAGACCTCGACGATCTGTTCACCCGTGAGCAGTTCGACCTCCTGCACTTCCATGCCAACACAGCCAGCTACGTGGCACCGGTCAAGGCCGCATTGAAGCACGGCGTCCGGGTGATCTACCACAGCCACAATGCCGGCGCCTCACGCTCCCGCGTCACCCGCGCCCTGCACCTCTGGAACCGGCGCACTCTGCCGTGGCGCACGATCGAGAAGGTGGCCGTCTCGAGCGAGGCCGGACGCTGGATGTTCGGCTCTGAGTCGTTCCAGGTCATCCACAACGGCATCGACGTGGACACCTTCGTG
>CAKUSI010000475.1 GCA_934678955.1 uncultured Austwickia sp.
CTGAACTGAGGACTCCTGGTCACAAAGACAACCCTGACCCCCACCACCCAAATCAGTTACGCGACACGCCCTAGGAGACTGACATGACCGAGATCCTCGAAACCCCGATCATCCCCGACTTCGGCGACGGCCCCCGCAGCCGACCGGACGCCGCGGGCCAGGCCCCGCGCGCGGGTGCGGACGGAAAACTCAAGCCCTCGGCGGACGAAACCCAAGCCCTCGGCGCGGCGGCCGGTGGGGGCGGCGGGTGCAGCGGGCCGCGCAAGATGGCGTTCATCGCCTCCAAGGGCAACCTCGACATGGCCTACCCGGCCCTGATCATGGCCAACGCCGCCCTGGGTGAGGGCATCGAGACCCACATCTTCTTCACGTTCTGGGGCTTCGACCTGGTCACCGAGCGGTACATGAACGACCTGAAGTTCACCATGGCCGGCAACACCGCCATGCACCTGCCCCAGGCGCCAGGGCTGGCGCTGCCGCAGGTGATGGGCGTGCTGCCGGGCATGACGGCGATGGCCACGAAGATGATGCGCAAGCAGCTGGACGACCTGGAGATCCCGGGCATCCGGGAGTTCCTCGACATCATCGTCGCCTCCGGCGGTCACCTGTGGGGCTGCAAGCTGAGCTTCGACATGAACGGGCTGGCCGCCACCGACCTGTACGAGGGCGTCGAGGGCATCATCAGCGCCGGCGACTTCATCGAGATCGCCGAGGGGGCGCAGATCATCTTCGTGTGACGCGGTGCGCTCCACCTGCAGGCGCATGACAGCGCTGCCGCAGGGGTGTTGACTGGCCCGCATGGCCCTGTTCCCGTCCTGGATCGCGCTCGTCGGCGTGTTGGTGCTGCTGGGTGCCGCCGTGGTCGGGATCGTGGTCCTCAGCCGCAGCCTGACCCCGGACGAGGCCGGACTGGGGGTCGGGACGGTGAGCGGTGTGGAACGGCTCGGGCCCTGGCTCGCGCAGGAGCGCACCCGCCTGTTCGCCGCGGCCCTGTTGGGCGTGATCGCCGCAGCGGGCGCCATCGCGGCGGCCGCCCGCTTCGGGTGGTGGAGCGGTGTCTTCGTCGCCGGCAGCGCCGGCGCGGTCGGGACGCTCCTGGCCGTGATCCTGATGCCGGTCCCGGCGGTCGACGCCTCGGTCGCCGACCCGACCGACCCCGGCGCGACGGCGTCCACCTGGCGCACCCGGGGCGTCCTGTGGAGGCTCCGGGTGACCATCGCCTGCGCGGTGGTCAGTGTCGCCGCTGCGGCTGCGGCCGCCACGGTGGCGGTTCGGGCGACCGGGGGCGGCTGGGCCATGCCGTTCCGGCCGGTGCAGATGATCGAGCAGAGCGACCAGGGGCCGGCGCGGGTGGAGTATGGGGAGGGCTACCTGCGGCCCTGGTTGGGGTGGACGGACGCGGTGCTCATGCTCGTGCTGGGGGTCGCGGTGGTGGTCCTGCTCGTCGCTGCGTTACGGCGCCTGGGTCCGGATGTCGCGCTGGGGGGCGCACAGGGCGTCCACGAGCTGCGGCGGCTCATCGTGGTCGATGTCATCACGGGCGGGATGCTGGCCCAGGTGGGCATCATCGGCTTTGTCCTCGGGATGCAGCTGGCCTCGCTCACCGATGTCGATCCCCTCCCGACCCCGGGAGGTTGGATCTCGACGGTGGCCGTCCAGCCCCAGGCGACCATCGGGGTGGTGGCCGCGGTGATCGGGGTGGTCGCGCTCATCGTGGCCGTGGTCCAGCTGGTGCTCGCCGGTCTGGGCCTGACCCGACTCGCGCCGGAACTGACGGCCCGGTGAACTCGGGCTGAACAGGGCGCGATGTGGGCGGGGGCACCTTCCTCGCAGGTCTGCGACCGGGTTACGGTGCCATCACCAGCTGCCGACACCAGGAGACATGTCCCCATGCACCCACCCAGCCCACGATCCCGACGTGCACTCGCCGTCCTCACCGCGACCGCCTGTGCCCTCGTCGGGCTCACCACCCTCGCGCCCCGTGCCGAGGCCGCGGCCACGGCTCCCGCCGACCACCTGATCATCACCGAGGTCTACGGGGGCGGCGGCAACGCGGGCGCGACCCTCACCCATGACTTCGTGGAGCTGTACAACCCGACCAGCGCGCCCATCGACCTGACCGGCTACGTCGTGCGCTACTACTCGGCCGCCGGGAACCTCGGCAACACGTGCGCCCTCTCGGGCACCATCGCGCCGGGCTCCCACCACCTCATCCAGCAGGCCAAGGGGAACGGCGGCACGCAGCCGCTGCCCACGCCGGACACCATCTGCACCGCGGCCATGGGGGCCGCCACCGGGTCGGTGTTGCTCAGCAACGCCGACGGCGACGTGGACCTCGTCGGCTACGGCACGGTCAAGCTCTACGAGGGTGCGCCGACGGAGGCGCTCAGCAACACCACGTCGGCGAGCCGGCTGTCGTTCGCCGACACCGACAACAACGCCGCCGACTTCGCCCCCGGCACCCCGAACCCGCGGAACTCGGGTGGTGTCGACCCGGACCCGGCCCGACCCCGAGCCGGAACCTGAGCCCACGTACCTCCCGATCGCGGCGATCCAGGGCACCGGCAGTGCGACGCCGCTGCCCACGAACAAGGAGGTGCTGACGAAGGGCGTCGTCACCGCCGCCTACCCGACGGGCGGCTTCGGCGGCATCTACATCCAGACCCCCGGGACCGGGGGGACGCCCAAGGCCGCGGGCGAGGCGTCCGACGGCATCTTCGTGT
>CAKUSI010000476.1 GCA_934678955.1 uncultured Austwickia sp.
AGGGGGCGATGCGCAGCCAGTGCTCCCAGCCGCCGTGCAGCACCAGCCAGGCCAGCAGGCCGTAACCCGCCTGACCGGGGTGGCGCTGGTCCACCGCCGCCGTGAGTTCGGAGAGCCACTGGTCGTGCTCGAGCAGGGGGTAGTAGCAGTCCACGTACGGGACGCTGCGCCGCCCGCAGACGTCGGACTGCGCCTCGACCAGGCCTTCCAGCCGACGGTTCAGCTCGGGATCCAGGGTCGGCGGGGGGCCGACCACGAACGGTGAGATGCCCCGGGCGGTGGCGTCGTCCAGCATGTTCGCCAGGTTGAGGCGGGACCGCGCGGTGGTCAGCTCGTCGTCGAGGTCGCACTGCCCGACCCCGATCACCAGGCGGCGCTCGCGGCGCTGGGCCCAGCGGGGCAGGCCCTCGGAGCGCCACCGGGTCAACAGGTCACCGGAGGACTGGCCGCGGATGCCCAGGTTGTATGCCGTGACGTCCAGATCCGGGTGGGCGGTGCGCGCCACGACGCGGCTCACCCAGCCGAGGGCCTTGGGGTCGCCGTAGCCGGAGATGAACCCGTCCCCGACGAAGACCAGGCCGACGTCGCGCGGTCCGTCGGCGGCGATGGCCTCCGCGCTGGCGATGAACTCCATCGGGGCGTCGTGCTCGTCGTCGTACGTCATGCCTGCCTACTCACCCTGTCCACATCACTCGTCGTCGTCCAGGCGGGCCAGCCAGGTCGCCAGCCGCTCGATCGGCACCTCGAACTCCGGGTTCAGGTCCACGAACGTGCGCAGCTGCTCGGCCAGCCAGTCCAGCGTGACCTCCTCGTCGCCGCGTCGGTTCGCCAGCTCCTCGATGCCGCGGTCGGTGAAGTACACACCGGCATTCTGCCCCACCGGCGGTGCAGGCCGGACATCGCAGATCCGTGGCGGCTCAGCGGTCGAACGCCGCCGCCAGGATCTCGTCCCGCTCGATGTCGTGCTGACGGTGGGAACCGGCCGACGGGGACGCCGAGGCAGGGCGGGAGATGACCCGCAGCGGCCTGGCCTCACCCTGTTCGGCGAGCAGCCCCGGCAGGTTCAGCCACATGAACGGCCACGCGCCCTGGTTCTCCGGCTCGTCCTGCACCCACACCAGCTCCGCGTTCGGGAAGTCCCGCACGGCGCGGGCGATCTCCCGGGCGGGGACCGGGTAGAGCTGCTCGACCCGCACGATCGCCGTCGACGTGTCGTTGCGGTTCGCGCGCTCGGCCTCCAGGTCGTACACGACCCGCGCCGAGGCCAGCAGCACCCGGTCCACCTGCGTGGCGGGCAGGTGCGCCTTGTCGGCCAGCACGGGCTGGAAGGTCCCGCTCGTGAAGTCCTCCACCGAACTCTGCGCCGCCTTGAGGCGCAGCAGCTGCTTCGGGGTGAAGACGATGAGCGGCTTGCGCGGCCGCGCGTACGCCTGCCGGCGCAGCAGGTGGAAGTGGCTCGCCGGCGTCGACGGGTAGGCCACGGTCATGTTGTCCTGGGCGCACAGCTGCAGGAAGCGCTCGATCCGGGCCGAGGAGTGGTCCGGGCCCTGGCCCTCGTAGCCGTGCGGCAGCAGCAGCACGACCGAGCTGCGGTGGTTCCACTTCTGCTGGCTGGAGCTGACGAACTCGTCGATGATCGTCTGCGCGCCGTTGGCGAAGTCGCCGAACTGCGCCTCCCAGCAGACCAGGGCGTCGGGCCGCTCGACGGAGTAGCCGTATTCGAAGCCCATCGCCGCGTATTCGCTCAGCAGGGAGTCGTAGACCCAGAACCGGGCCTGCCCGCGGCCGAGGTAGAGCAGCGGGGTCCACTCCTCGGCGGTCACCTTGTCGATCAGTACGGCGTGCCGCTGCACGAACGTCCCGCGGCGCGAGTCCTGGCCGGCGAGGCGGACCGGGGTCCCTTCCGCCAGCAGCGACCCGAACGCGAGCAGCTCGCCCATGCCCCAGTCGATGGAACCGCTGCGGGTCATCTCGGTGCGCTTCTCCAGCATCGGCTTGAGCTTCTTGTGGACGGTGAACCCCTCGGGGTACTTGGTCCACAGGTCGCCGAGGCGCTCCATCAGCTCGGTGTCGATCGCGGTGGGATGGCTGCGGTGCACCCGCGTCTCGTCGGCGACCTGTGCCTCCGGGAGCTCCAGGCCGTCGATGATCGCGTTGTTGTCGAGGGTGCTCGCGGTCATCCGCTGCGCTTCCTTGGTCTCGACGAAGACCTGCTCCAGGCGGCCCTGGTAGTCCTGCAGGGCGGCCTGCGCGTCTTCGAGCGAGATGTCGCCGCGGCCGACCAGCGCTTCCGTGTAGAGCTTGCGGACGCTGCGCTTCGCCTCGATCAGCTTGTACATGAGCGGCTGGGTCATCGACGGGTCGTCGCCCTCGTTGTGGCCCCGGCGCCGGTAGCAGATCATGTCGATCACGACGTCGCGGTGGAACTCCTGGCGGTATTCGTACGCCAGCTCCGCGACTCGTACGCACGCCTCCGGGTCGTCCCCGTTGACGTGGAAGATCGGCGCCTGGATGCCGCGCGCCACGTCGGTGCAGTAGACCGAGCTGCGCGAGGACGTCGGGGCGGTGGTGAACCCGACCTGGTTGTTGACGACCACGTGGATGGTGCCGCCCGTGCGGTAGCCGCGCAGCTGGGACAGCTGCAGGGTCTCCAGCACGACGCCCTGCCCGGCGAACGCGGCGTCGCCGTGCATCAGGATCGGCAGCACGGTGAACGCCTC
>CAKUSI010000477.1 GCA_934678955.1 uncultured Austwickia sp.
ACTCACCTCAGCGAACGACGCGGTGGCTCAGTTCGGCGCCGGCACGTAGAGACGCGAGGTTCGAAGTGATGCGCTCGGCGCCGCCGACCGGGCGGCCTCCGGCTCCGTGTGGCGTGAGCAGCAGGTTCGCTGCGGTCCACAGAGGGGAATCGGCCGGCAGCGGCTCCACCGAGGTCACGTCCAGCCCGGCTCCCGCGAGTCGCCCCTCCGCGAGCGCGGCTACGAGTGCCTCCTCGTCGATGGAGTTGCCCCGTCCCACGTTGACGACGTAGGCGTGTTCGGGCAACGCCTCCATCCGTTGCGCGGAGAGCGCACCGTTTGTGGCCGCGCCGCCGGGCAGGATCATCACGAGGATGTCGGTGTGGGGCAGCAGGGCATCGACATCGGCGACGACCTCCACACCGGCGCGGGTGCCGGCCGAGCGGGCGACACCGCGCACCTGCGCGCCGAGCGCGCTCAGTACGGGTGCCAGCGTCTGCGCGATACCACCGAAACCCCAGATCAGAACGCGGGCCCCGAGCAGAGTCGTCACGGGCCCGTCGGGGTGCAACGGTTGCACGCCGCCGAGCCTGCGGTCCCATGTCCGCTCGGCCTGCGAGCGGGCGGCCTGGGGGAGGCGCCGCACCAACGCCAGGATCAGGGCGAGAGCGTGCTCGGTGACGGTCCGGTTGTGCAGCCCGGTTCCGCCAGTCAGCAGGACGTGCTCCGGAAAGCCTCCGGAGAGGATCAGGTCGTCGCCGGCCGCCAGCGACTGCACCCAGCGCAGGTTCGACATCCGGTTACCGACCTCCGCGAGCGTGCCAGGCGCGTTGCCCCAGACCACGAGTGCTTCGGCGTCGAGGTGCTCTCGTGGAACCGGAGCGGAGGCGGCATAGGTCACGACCTCCACGTCCTGCATGGCGGCGGGCAGCTCGAGAGGCCCCTCGAACGTGTCGGGGATGAGCAGCTTCATGTCCGGCTCCGATCTGATCGGCGATTCGGGTCTCGGCTACCACCAGATCACACAGGCCTGTGACCCGCCTCGCGACTCCCGCATCGGCGGCGGGACGAGGGCGTCGGTCACGCCATCGCCGGCGATTGCGGCGACCCTGACTTCGAGGCGCACCGGCTAGCGAACCCCTCGTCCGCAGACCCTGGTGTCGTTCGGCCTGCGGGGATGGGTGCGCGGCATAACCTCGAAAGACACGGCATCTGCGATGAGGTTGCTCGACGCCATGACGAGCGGCCCGGCTGCCGTCGAACCGGGGCTTTCGCCACACGCCAGTCCTAGAAGGAGCGCCATGTCCGACCACGACGTTCGCATGATCATGTTGTCCACCGAGGATCTCGACGCATCGATCCGCTTCTACAACGAGGCCCTGGGTATGCCTCTGAAGTTCCGTGACGGTGATCACTTCGCCGCCATCGACGGAGGCTCGGTCACCCTGGCGCTCGCGACGAAGATCGACCACCCCATCCCCGGGCAGGTCGTGGTAGGTATCAAGACCGCCGACGTGGACGCGGCGGCCAAGGCCGTCGAAGAGAACGGCGGCGGCATCGTCACGGCCGCCTACAACGACGCCCACGAGCGCCGCGCCGTGGTGTACGACTCGCAGGGCAACGGCATCGTCTTCTACAGCCCCCTGCCGCGGTCGTAACCGCGAGCGCCGGGGCGTTCGTCACGTGTAGGGGCCGGCCTTCGATATGCGAGAAGGTCGGTCCCGATCCGAATGGTCTCGTTCGGCAGCTGGCGCTGGCTTTGGCACTGGCGCCTCGACTCGGGAGGACGACTGGTGGGTCGGGGCCTACCCTTGGGCCCCACTCCATAGAGCAGCACGTTCGTTGTGAGTTGCCGATGCGGGTCGCCGAGAAGGGAAGCGCCGATGGAAGAGACGCGGGAGGACTCGTCCGAGCGCGGTGAGACACCGGCCGAGCGGATCGACCGTAATTGGGGCGAACTGCTGCAGGAGTTGCGCGTCACGCAGACGGGTCTGCAGATCCTTGCGGGGTTCCTGCTCACGATGCCGTTCCAATCCGGGTTCGATCGCCTGTCGCACGGCGAACGTGTCTGGTACGGCGTGACCCTCGCGGCCGCGCTGGGAGCCAGCGCTTTCGTGCTGACTCCGGTCATCACGCATCGGCTCGTGTTTCGGCGCCACGCCAAGCAGGGCCTGTTGAGAACCAGCGACGTGGCGGCCAAGGTCGGTTTCGTGCTGCTGGCGGTCACCCTGATCAGCGCCTTCGGGCTCGTCTACCACCTCGTCTTCGGAGGCTCCGCCGGAGTGCAGGCGACTGTGGCGATAGCGGCCCTGATCCTGGTGCTGTGGCTCGCGGTTCCCCTCTGGCTGCGCGCCCGCGGACGCGAAGTGTACGGCGAACCGCGCGACCCGTGAGGAGTAAGCGGGCGTTCGCCTGGCGGGGTTGGCTGGTGAGGTCGCGTCTTGGTCTTGGGGGAGCGTCCCGCCGGACTCCTGTGAGGACTGGGCTTTTCGGGGTGTTGCCTCCCGCGGGACTGACGCGAGTAGGTGAGGGTTTTCGCGTTGTCCCATGGGACGCAGAACCGTCAGCTCGTCGTGTACCAGCAGGAGTCCCATGGGACGCGCCTCTAAGACGGAGTCCGGCGACTCGCCTCGGGGCGCCTCGGGGAGTTTTGTGCGGGTGCTCGCCTGGCGGGGTTGGCTGGTGAGGTCGCGTCTTGGTCTTGGGGGAGCGTCCCGCCGGACTCCTGTGAGGACTGGG
>CAKUSI010000478.1 GCA_934678955.1 uncultured Austwickia sp.
CGACCGTATCGGCGAGGGACCCGACCACGTGCATGTTGTGGTCGACGAACACGACCGTGCGCCCCGCTGAGATCCGCTTGACCAGGTCGATCGTGCGCTGGATGTCCTCGATGCCCATGCCGGCCGTCGGCTCGTCGAGCAACAGCAGCCGCGGGTCCAGGGCCAGCGCGATGGCCAGCTCCAGGGCGCGCTTCTGCCCGTACGGCAGCGCCCCCGCGTTGTCCCGGGTCCTGTCCGCGAGCCCGACCTGCTCGAGGAGCTCGTGCGCCCGTGGCGAGAACCGACGCAGCGTGCGCGCCGACGTCCAGAACTTGCGTCCCAGCCCCGCCGGGGAAGCGAGCGCCAGCTCGACGTGCTCGCGCACCGACATGTTGTCGAACAGGCTGGTGATCTGGAAGGACCGCGCCACCCCGCGGTGGGCGATCTTCTCCGGGGGCAGCCCGGTGATGTCGGTGCCCGCGTAGGTGATCGTGCCCGATGTCGGCGTGAGGAAGCCGGTGAGCAGGTTGAACAGGGTGGTCTTCCCCGCCCCGTTCGGGCCGACCAGCGCGTGGATCGTGCCCTCCGCGACGGTCAGGTCGACCGCGTTGACCGCGGTGAACCCGCTGAACTCCTTGGTCAGCGCCCGGGTCTGTAGCAGGGGGGCGCCGCTGGCCGGGGTGCCGCTGGCCGAGGCGCCGCTAGTCGGGGCGTTGCCGGGCGGCGTGCCGACCTCGCGCGCCTGCACGGGCGCGCCGTCCTGACCAGGCTCCGAGGACAAGACCCCCACCTCCTCGTATCGGGCTGTCGCCCTTTCTACAGGACGGCACCGACAACGCACCGCCCGGAACGCGGGTGTTTCCCGACACTGTGCTGAGCGGCCCAGCCGGGCCGCCCGGCGGGCGTTCTCCTCCGCGGGGCGGATGGCGGAGCCCGTTCGGGGCAGCCCCTCCACCCCCTGGGGGATCCGCGCCCCGGGCGCCGCCCGTACCGTCTGTAACCATGCCGATGGGTGTGCGCGGAGCGGATCGCTGGGCCGGGTGGCGCGGAGCGAGTCGCCGGGCTGGTCGGGGCGGAGCGGATCGCTGGACCGGCTGGGAACGGCTGGCGGATTTCTTCGACGTCGACGACGCCTGGCAGCGGCCGGGGCCGGGAGCCCACGGGATGCGGCGGGACGCGGCGATCGCGGTCGGGTTCTTCGTCTTCGCGGTGGTCGGCCTCGAGCTCACCCGCGCGATGGGCGTACTCGAGGGGCTGACGGTGCCGGCCTGGCAGCAGTACGTGGCGGTGCTCGCCGGCACAGCTCCCCTCGCCTGGCGGAGACGATGGCCGATCACCGTCATGGTCGCGCTGATGGCGCACATGTTCGTCGCCGGGGTGTGGGTCGTCTCGGTGATGGCGCAGTTCCCCATGCAGATGCTCTATTTCTTCGCGCTGTGCTCCGCGGTGGCGTGGGCCCGGGACCGGCAGGCCCTGAGCCTGGCGGTGATCGGCGTGCTCACGCTGATGTTCGGGTGGATCGCCTGGGACTTCGCGTTCGGCAACGCCCTCGACGCGGTGCTGCGAGACGTGCGCGACGGCCCGCAGCCCGGCCTCATCGGCCCGGTCGCGGCCACCGTCCTCTACAGCTTCGTCATCAACATCGTCTTCTTCGGCGGCGCGCTGCTCTGGGGGCGCGCCCAGTGGCGCGGCGCCCGGCACCTGGCCACGATCGAAGAGCAGGCGGCCACCATCCATCGGCAGGCGAGCGACCTGCGTGACCAGGCGGTCGTCGACGAGCGGCTGAGAATCGCCCGGGAGTTGCACGACGTGGTCGCCCACCACGTATCGGTCATGGGCGTCCAGGCGGCCGGCGCCCGGCGGGTCCTCGGGCGCGACCCGGCCGCGGCCGCCGAGGCGCTCGCCCACGTGGAGGCGTCTTCTCGCGCCGCGGTCGGGGAGATGCGCGCGCTGCTCGGGACGCTGCGCGATCGAGGCGCCGACTCGGGTGGTGACCCGCGGCTCGAGGCCGACCACCGGGCGCCCGAGCCAGGCCTGGCCGACGTCGCGGACCTCGTCGCCGCCGCGAAAGCCCCCGGCCTGACCGTCACGTACGACCTGGTCGAGGCGACTCCGGGCGCCTCCGCGGCGGTCCCGCCACCGCTCGGACTCTCCTGCTACCGGATCGTGCAGGAGTCGCTGGCGAACGTCCGGCGTCACTCCACCGCCGCCCACGCTCACGTCGCGGTACGGGTGGCCTCGGGCGACGCCCCACGCGTCAGCGAGCGCAACACCGGACACGACACCGGACACGACTCCGGGCGCGGCGCGGGCCACGACGCTGAGCACGACGGGCGCGATGACGGGCGCGGCGCCGGATACGTCGAGGTCGAGGTCGTCGACGACGGCCGCCCGGTCGGGGCCACCACCGGGACCGGGCTCGGCATGCTCGGCATCCGGGAGCGGGTGGCCTCGCACGGCGGATCGGTCGAGGCGGGGCCGCGGCTCCTCGGCGGCTACCGGGTCAGGGCCCGCTTCCCGCTGAGTCGTCTGCCCGGAGCACCTCGTACGCTCGTTGAGGCGACGCACGGGGAGATGGCATGAGCGGCGAGGAAGGACGCGTACGGCCGGTGAGGCGCGTGATGTCCGCACGGTAGGGAGTCCGACGAGCGCGAGGAGATGGCATGAGCGGCGAGGAAGGACGCGTACGGCCGGTGAGGCGCGTGATGTCCGCACGGTAGGGAGTCCGACG
>CAKUSI010000479.1 GCA_934678955.1 uncultured Austwickia sp.
GTGGTGCGACCCGACCTCTTTCCGGCACGGAGAGGGGTGACACGATGACCGCTACCCCAGCCATCGATGGGGGCCGCCGGGGCCGGACGAGTCGGTTCGACCCAGCACAGGTGGGGTGCCGGATCGGCGTGGGCCACCAGCCGAGATCAGGGGGCTTGTGGTGCCCGTGGGACCGGACTGCCGGCGTCATCGGCCCGCAGGGTTCTGGCAAGACGCTGGACCTGCTGACGCCCGCCCTCATCAACGCCCCCGGCGCTGCGCTCGTCACCCTCACCAAGCCCGACGACCTGCTCCTGTCCCTCCCCGAACGCTCCAAGGACGGACGCCCGTGCCTCGTTCTCGACCCGTTCGGGGTCGTCCCCGGCCTGCCCGAGTTGGTGTGGGACCCGATCGCCGGGTGTGTCGACCGCATGGTGTCGGAACGCCGCGCGAAGGCGTTCACGGCGGGGACCATCCACGGGACGAGCCACGGGTCGGGGGACGCCGCGGCTCGGTTCTACGCCGCCGAGGCCGCCAAGGTGCTGATGGCGTTCTTCCACGCTGCAGCGCTCACCGGCAAGACCCTCGATGACCTCCTGGCGTGGGTGGCTAAGCCGTTGTCGACCTCCCAGCCGGAGGAGATCCTGCGCCGACACCCCCACTCCGATCCCTTGTGGGCGGGTCTCCTGCAAGGCGCGCTGCGCGGAGACGAACGCACGAGCGCCAACACGATCACCACAGTCCAGCAAGCCATGTCCCTCTTCTTCCAGGACGACATTCGGCGCCGCTGTGTGCCATCCGATCGGCGTCCGGCCACCAACATCGCCGACATCATCCGGGAGGGTGGGACCGTCTACTTGCTGGGTCGTGAGGATCCGTACGCGTCGGCGTCCCCGTTGATGACCGCGGTCGCCGAGCATGTCCTGGACACAGCACTCCAGCAGGCCAATGCCAGCAGCCACGGACGCCTATGTCCACCCATGCTGGCCTGCCTGGACGAATTGCCGTCCACCGCGCCGCTTCCCACGCTGCGGACACGGATGGCTAACGAGCGTGCCCTCGGGTTGTCGTTCATCTACGCGGCCCAGACATTCCGGCAGCTGGCCGCAATCTTCGGCGAGCAGGAGGCCCGCGCCCTCGTGGGACTCACCAACGTGCTGGTGTGGTTCGGCGGCTCGAAGGACGTGTCGTTCAACCAGGAGGTCTCTGACTTGGTGGGTCGCGTCCGGGTACCTCGCTCGTCGTGGCAGATGGGCGGCGGACGCGGGCGCACGATCCACTCCGAGGAGATCCCGATCCTGCGTCCCGAAGAGCTACGGCAGTTGCCCGACAAGCAGGCGCTGGTGATCGCAGAGAACGCCCGACCGATCATCGCCCGGCTGCACCGGTGCATCGAGGGACGCGACGGCCAACGACTCCTCGCCCAGCAGCGAGGGCTTCGAGAGCAACTCGCCGCGGGACACGCTGGCGTCCGCGACGTGGACGCGCGGACTGCCGCCGCCCTGGTGGAAGCGCAACGCCATGGCTGGTGACCCGACGAGTTCGCCCGGGCCGCTGGTGCTGGGCTTTCCAGCGCCAGGCAGCCGCGTCCAGAAGGCTTACCACGATCTGTGGGAGGCCCAGAACGGCAGCGAGGAGCGCAAGAAGAAGCTGGGCAACCCCGCCAACCTGCCGCGCCCGTGGGACCCGACGACCTGCCTGGAGCGGGGGCTGCGATGGGAGCTGTGGCTCTGGCTAGATCAAGTGGTTGAGTGGGTCAACTCCGAGTACGTGTGGGAGGCCACCGGCGGAGGGTGCATCCCCGACTGCTGGCCACGGCACCCGCACCTCGTCCACGAGCTTGCGGTGCTCGCGGACCAACGGCGCAAGGCGGGCCACGCACCCACCTCCGACCTCCTCGAGAACTGGCACCGCTATGTCCTGCCCGGCTTCGTCGACCGGATGCGGCAGCGACTGAAGCAGTCCTGCGACGACGACCACCAGCCCTGGCCCGCCCGCAGCCGCCGTGCCCGCCTCACGAGCGAGCAGGCGTCCGCCCTGCGGCTTCGGGCCTTCGAGTCGGATCTGGTCGCCCTCACCCATGACGACCTCGTTCAGCCCGCCCGCCGACAACTCACCCTCCTCGAGGGCGGTGACCTCATCGATCCCGACACTGGCGAGGTTCGTTAGAGGCCTGCACCGCACCTGGGTTGGGGAAGCTGGACTTGGCGGGCGTCTGGTCAGCGATACCAGCGCCCGGACCCCGAAATGAACTTTGTCAGTGGCGGCTGGCAGCATGAGTCTCATGGACCTTGTGTACAACCGATCCAGTGACGTCGATGACCTCGTCGTGTTTGCCGAGCCAGAACTGGCAGAGGCCGTCAGCACCATCCGCGTAGCGCTCAGGACTGCACGCACGTGGGGTGAATTTGCCCAGAGCCTCCCCGAAGGCGAGTGGGCTGAGCTTCTCGAGCGACTCGGAGAGGCTCCGAACGCCGCAGCACCCTTCGATGCTGACGAGGTTCCCGGACACGCGGATGGCGATTACCCGACGTGGCTGGCCGCCAGGATGGTCGACATCATCCCGACAGACGTGGTTACGAAGTACGGCTCGCGGTTGGATAGTGTCTTGAACGGTGAGGCCGTCGAACTCCCGTGGGCGCAGGCAGAGGAAATCGCCGCCGACCTCCGCCGCCTTGGTCACCGTGTCGAACTACGGACGGATCTGGACCTCAGGT
>CAKUSI010000480.1 GCA_934678955.1 uncultured Austwickia sp.
GGTTCGAGGTTCGGACGCCGCATCTCTTTGACGCTGGCGGTGTCGGGAGCGTCCAACGTGGGGGAAGAATGTTGTTTGACGCGTAGCGCTTGTCGGTAACGCGAGTCCACGGAGTTGGTAACAGGATTCCGGCGAGTCGGTAGCACTGGGTGGGAGGGCAGTGCTCTGCTGATGGGGCGGTGACGCATGGTGCGTCGCCGTTTCTGTGTGAAAGGCGGAGTTCATGACGGACTACCGGAAGATCCTCACGCTGCTGTTGGAGCGGCGCAGCTATCGAGACGTGGCCGAGGTGGCGGGGTGCTCGCACCGTGATGTCGCAAGGGTGAAGCAGGCGATCGCCGTGCATGGTGTCGAGTCCGCGGCCGCGGTCAGCGACGCCGAACTGGCCGAATGGTTCCCCGACGGGCGACGCCGGGTGTCGGACGAGTACGACCAGCCGGACCTTGCGCGGGTGCTGGCGGCGATGCGGCAGAACCGGCACTTCACGTTGCTGCTGGCGTGGCGTCGTTACGCGGACGCGCGCGGGGTCGGCAAGAAGTATGGGTACTCGCAGTTCTGCGCCCTGTTCGCCGACTATGTCCGCAGGAATGACCTCGTCGCGACGCTGCATCACGAGCCGGGGCGGGCGATGCTCGTGGACTGGGCCGGAGACACGATCGACCTCGTCGACGCGGTCACCGGCGAGGTGACCCGGGCGGTGCTGTTCGTCGCGGCGCTGCCGTTCTCGGGCGCGTTGTTCTGCCGCGCCTACGCGGACATGCGCTCCGAAGCCTGGCTGGACGCGCACGTTCGAGCATTCGCCTTCTATGACGGGGTGGTCCAGATCGTTGTCCCGGACAATCCTGCGACCTCCACGCATCAGGCCCGCCGGGGCGACGCGGAACGGGTCGTGAACGCCCGGTATCAGCAGCTCGCCGATCACTACGGCACCGCGATCGTCCCCGCCAGGGCCAAGCGCCCAAGAGATAAGGCGGCAGCCGAGAATGCGGTGAACGTCGTGAACAAGCGGGTCATCGGCTACCTCGAGGACGACGTGTTCACCACCCTGTCGGAGCTGAACGACGCGATCGAGGAGCGGGTGCGGGAGATCAACCACGACATGCGCCGCGCGGACGACTCGACCCGGTGGGAACGGTTCGTGGCCGAGGAGGCGGGGTTGCTCGCTCCGCTGCCGGACACGGCGTTCGAGGAGGTGTCTTGGAAGGAGTTGAAGGCCGGCCGGAACTATCACGTGACCGCGGACACGCAACGCTATTCGGTCCCTTACCGGTTGGCGGGGCGGCTGCTGCGGGTCCGGTTCACGCAGACGACGGTGACCGTGTTCGACGGGCACGACGTCGTCTGCGAACACCGACGCCTCACCGGACGGAAAGGGCAATACTCGACACTGCCCGAGCACGTCCCACCGCAGCATCGCAACATCGACGGGTTGTGGTCCAGGCGGTGGTTCACCGACCGGGCCCGCAGCTTCGGCCCGGCGACAGTGGAGGTGATCGAGCAGATCCTGGACCGGCAGAAGATCGAAGCGCAAGGCTACCTCGACTGTCAGAACGTGCTCACCGGGCTCGGGAAGCAGAACCGGGAACGGCTCGAAGCGGCCTGTCAGGAGCTGATCAACCGGGGCGGGCAACCCACTTACACGACGCTCAAGCGGATCATGGCGAGTATCGACAGCGACACCCGCAGGCCGCAGCCGCGGGTTCCGGCCGCGTCGACACGGAAACGGTCCGGCACGGTCAGATTCGAGTCCTCGCCGGACGTGTTCGTCCGTGACGCGTCGCACTACGCGACCAGCGGGGAGGCGGACCGGTGACGTTCACGAGCATCGACTACGAGAAGTTCCGGGCGCTGCGCGTCACGCACGTCGCGACCCGCCTCGAGGAACTCATCGCCGACGAGGTCAACGACACACTCACCCCAGAGCAGCTGTTCCTCACCGCCGTCGACGACGCCCTCGAGCAGCGCCGCGCGCACAAGGTCGAGAAACTGATCCGGCAGGCCGGGTTCCCGATCCTCCACGCCACGGTCGCGGAGATCGACTACCGGGAAGGTCGCGGGATCACCCCGGTCAGGATGCGCCGCTACGCTGCTCACGACTGGCGAGCCGACCCGATGAACCTGCTCATCATCTCCCCGACCGGCGGCGGGAAGACCTACCTGGCCTGCGCGCTCGGGATCGCCGCCTGCCACAACGGACACGCCGTCACCTACGCCCGCATGGACGACCTCGCCCGCCGGCTCGTGATCGCCCGAGGCGACGGGATCGCCCACCAGAAGCTCCTCAACGAGCTCTCACAGACCGACGTCTTGATCCTGGACGACTTCCTCACCGTCGGGATCGACAGCGACGCCGCGAGCGACCTGTTCGCGATCCTCGCGAACCGCGAGCACCGCCTCCCCACCGTGATCGTCTCGCAGACCGGCCCCGGCCACTGGATCACAGAGCTCCCCGACCGGGTCGCGGCGGACTCGATCGTGAACCGGCTCGCGAACCACGCCCGCACCATCAACCTCGGCCAGATCGATATGCGCCGGCTCCGCCACGACCACGCCCGCGCCGACGACGCCTACTGGGAGTAACAGCCAGCGGCCCGGTCAGCGATGGCCGGGCCGCAACCAACAACACCGAACACCGCTACCACCCGACTTGCACATGTTTAGTGCCCTCCACGCGGGTCGATATCTCCAGCGAGT
>CAKUSI010000481.1 GCA_934678955.1 uncultured Austwickia sp.
AGGTCGCCTTCCGGCGCCGCCGCGGCTTTGCCTACGTGTGGCGCCCCGGGCAGTACATCAACAGCGATGTCCCAGCGGTGCTCTCCACACCAACAGGGACGCCGACGGCGTCTGCGTTCCGGACGTCTCCCCTCCGTCCGGGGTGCCGTACCACGCCAGCCGCTGCCCGAGTGTGAGTGCGGCCAGTGGCTCGACCACGCGTGCACCCGCCTCCAGCAGGTGGGCACGGATGGCGTCGGTGTAGGCAGCGCCCGCGTGCACCTCGACCACGCGCCCCTCCAAGCCGCCAGCCGCGGCCAGCAGCTGGCGGGCGACCTTGATCCCCCACTCGCGACGATAGGCGGTCGACGTCGCGGCCAGATGGAGCTCGTAGGGCTCGATCACCTCGTCCGGGACCACGAGCCCGTACTGCGCGGACAGGATGTACCAGCGCTCCGCCGTCCCCTCGGCGTACCGACGCGCCTTGCCGAACAGGTCCGAGACGTACAAATCCTTGGCAGGGGCAGCCTGGTCCCGCTTGCTCTTCACGCAGCCCACCAACACGATGTCGGGCCGTTCCGACGACCGGGCCGGGGCCGGCGAGGGGTCTGGCCTGGAGGGTCGGCGGCGCACTTGCGGTTCCGGGCAACCAACACGGACGAAAGTCACGCTCCGACCCGGGACAGCATCGGTGGTCGTGAACCCCGGCCACCCGGACCTGACGCCCGACCAGAACGCACGGTGCTTCGTCGCCGACGCAGGCAGCCCACCGACGAGCGTGTCAAGATCGTCCCAATCGAAGGTGCGCCTCTCTTCAACGTCACGGAGTGCGTCACGGAGCGGTTGCCAGTTGGCCATACGCGCCATTGTGACGGCGAATCGCGCCAAGGCCTACGGGTGAACGCCCCTCGCGTCGGCGCGGTGCCCGAACTTGTAAGGCGACGATCCGCGAGCCATCAGTGCCGGCGAAGTCGCAGCCGCCCGCGCGAGCCCCCAACTACCGTTGCCCGGAGCAGTCGCTCGACAGCCGCCCAGCGCACTTCTTACCTAGTCGCGAGCATGGTCAATGTCACCGGAAGTCCAGGCCGGTTCGCTATGTGCCGCAGCGGCGCCCCGATGCGGATAGTGCGCCCGGGCTACCGGGGTTCTGCCTTGTAGATCCTCCCCGTCAGGCGCCATCTCGGAGCGGTGAGGCCGGTCTCGACGCTCGCGGGCTGGACAGTGGCGGCAACGCACATGTCGTCGGCCGGGTTCCACTGGACGCCGGTAGCGCCGAAGGGTCGGACCACCATTCGACTGCCAAGAATGTTCCAAGCGGGGTCCTGCAGCAGCTGCTGAAGCTCGTCCTTCTCGCCCAACCCCGTGCTGGCCAACCGTTCGGAAATTGACTCGGGGTTTCCCCGATGGGTGTGGAAGGCGCTGATCACTCCGTCCAACGCTGGCTTGACCTGGTCGGCGACGCTCCGACTCATGCTGACGTGGGCGTCACCGATCGTCAGTTCAACCACGAAGCGAACCGGAACACCTGGTGCGAGGGCGGGGGGAGCAGCTTGTCGCCTGACAGCAGCCCAGACGGGGCCGGGCTTGGACAATGACGGAACAGCGACGTCCACAAATGAGGCAAGAACGTCACCGACCCTCCAGTGCTCGAACGCCTTGGACTCGGCGAAGCCGTAACGGTGGTAGTGGAGCCCCTTCTCCGGTAACCCGGAGTCCTGTGGAGGAGATGGGTAGCCGAAGGATCGCTCAAAGCTGACTCCGTGACCCGTCAGGTGCCGCCAGTACGCACAGCCAACGTTGTACAGGAGCACGTTCTCCGCGTCGACAAGCTGTCCCTGATCTTGGGCCCCATAGACGGCGTGCAATCGGGCGGCCGGCCCCGGCGACGCCTGCAGGATGGCGTCACGCAAGTCGTTCCGGAATGCGAGTGCCCACCCCTTCGGCTCGAACGGCAATCGCACCGTCGACCATGCTTCAACTGCGTGCGAACCGACCCGGATCGCGTAGGCGCCCTCCATTCGTCAACTGTCGCACCCCACGCGGAAGACTTCCGGACATGCCGCGATGAGCGACTGACGGTCAGTGTTGGCTCGCACCCAGTCTCGCGCGGCGTTCTCGTTGATGGGCCTACCCTGTTGGTGTCTCTTCTGGCTGACGCCCCCAATTCCGAGGAGCCGACCGTGGTCCGCTGTGCAGTGCGTCTGTTCGTCCTGCGGGTGTTGCTGTGAGTCGCCAGAGGTGGACTCCGGACGAGCTCGCCCTCTTGGACGGCCCTGCGAGTGATGTCGAGGTGGCCGAGCTGGTGGGGCGGTCGGTGCATGCGGTGGTGATGAAGCGGTGGCGTCGACGGAACCCTGCTGCGGTGGCTCGGGACCGTGTGTATGCGGAGGAGAACCGGGACCGGAACAAGCGTCGCGCGGTGATCTACAGCCACACGCAGCGGGACAAGATCAACGCTGCTGCTCGAGCTACCGCGGCAGCGGATCGTGTGGCTGCGACCCGATCGGGACCCTTCACCCCGGAAGAGGATGCGCTGGTGTTGCGTCCCGACCTGACTGCTCGACAGGCGGCCGGGCTGTTGGGTCGAACAGCTGCTTCAGTGGCCCGGAGACGCAAACGGCTACGCGAATGAAAGGGAGCCGGCGGCCTGTCTTAACCCACCCCCGGGAGACACCGGCCACCGGCCCCTCACCTCAAGGCTAGCCCGCCGG
>CAKUSI010000482.1 GCA_934678955.1 uncultured Austwickia sp.
CGGACCGCGAGAAGGCGCTCACGTCGAGCGCGACCCTGCTGTCCAACGCGGTCGAACGTCACCGCGCGGCCGGGCGCATCCGCCACGCCGGTGAGGAGCTCATGAGTTCGATCACCGAGGTGGAGCGCAACGTGCTGCAGGCCTCCGAGGTCGCCGCCGAGGCGCAGCAGTTGACCGAGAACGCCGGCGAGATCGTCGCGCACCTCAACACCTCGAGCGTGCAGATCGGCAACGTGGTGAAGGTGATCACCTCGATCGCCGAGCAGACGAACCTCCTCGCGCTCAACGCCACGATCGAGGCCGCTCGTGCCGGCGAGGCCGGCAAGGGCTTCGCAGTCGTCGCGAACGAGGTGAAGGATCTTGCCCGCGAGACGGCCAAGGCCACCGAGGAGGTCGGCGAGAAGGTCGCCGCGATCCAGACCGATGCAGGCTCGGTCGTCGACGCGCTCCACCAGGTCGCTCAGACCGTCGAGCGGATCAACGAGGCGCAGAACATCATCAGCGGCGTCCTCACCGAGCAGAACGCGGTCACGCGCAGCGTGCTCGAGCAGGGCTGACCTGCGGAGCTGACCTGCAGGGTTGCCGGTCGGGACGATCTCCCGCCGAGGCCCACAAAGAAGGCTGGACGCCCGCTGTAACGCCACCAGACGTGGCAGCGATGTCCCCCGTGAGAGCCGCCACCGCGGACCCAGGGGGGAATCCTCGGGGCGCTCTCCCTGGTCGGGTGGTGGCCCATGGGTGGGACCAGTGACGTGAAGGGGGGCTCCCCGCCGCATCGGCGGGGAGCCCCCCTTCCGCATGCCCGGTTCCGCATGCCTGGTTCCGCATGCCTGGTTCCGCATGCCCGGTGCGTCCTTGCGTCCCAGCCTGGCTCACACACCGCCGTTCCTGGCCGATAGGAGAAGCGTCTCGTTGCCCGGACACGGCCACCGATCTCGGTGGGCCTGGCACGGGAGTGTCCCACCATCGTGAGCTGCCGCGGACGGTTCCTCCGTCGCGGGCGGTGTGGGGCGACGCGAAAGGAAATGACTTCGAGTGTCTGCTGCGACGTTGGCTCCCCTGTCCCGGGAGACCGCCCTCGGGCGAGACGAGATCATCGTGTCGAAGACCGACCTCAAGGGCCGGCTCGCGTACGTCAACCGAGTGTTCGTACGGGTGAGCGGCTACGACCGCGAGGAACTCCTCGGCAAGCCGCACAGCGTCATCCGCCACCCGGACATGCCCGGCGGGGTGTTCAAGCTGCTGTGGGACACCATCCAGGGGGGCCAGGAGATCTTCGCCTACGTGAAGAACTCGGCGAAGGACGGCGGCTTCTACTGGGTCCTCGCCCACGTCACACCGTCCTTCGACGCGGCCGGGCAGATCGTGGGCTACCACTCCAATCGACGCTATCCCGACCGTGAGGCGGTCGCGCGGGTGGAACGGATCTACCGGGCGTTGCGCGACGTGGAGCGCTCGTACTCGCACCGATCGGAGGCCGCGGCCGCCTCGTTGGCGCACCTGCAGGGTCTGCTCGACGAGGCAGGCTTGGACTACGAGTCGTACGTGTGGCGGCTGATCCACGGCGAGAAGAGCGGTGTCGGGGATGACTGAAACGATGACTGCGCCGATGACTGAGACGTCCCGATGGTTCTTCCGACGCAGCCCGAGCGCCGGCGCGGATGCCGCCGTCGAGCCGGGCCGCTTGCAGGATGCAGAGGCGATCGCGGCGATCTCGGCGGTGCTGCGGGGAGCCACCCGCGGGGATCTGGAGCACCGGGTGGGGCGCTTGTCCGCGGACCCCGAGCTGGTCGCGCTGGCCGACCACGTCGACGACCTGCTCGACATTATGGACGCCTTCGTGCGGGAGGCGGCCACGGCGTTGGCGGCGGCCTCGGAGGGTCGCTACTACCGGCAGATCCTCGCCCGGGGGTTGCCGGGCGTGTTCGGGACGACCGCGCAGCGGATCAACGGAGCCCAGGAACGCATGCACGCCGCCGCCGACGAGCTGGCGCGCCGTGACGCCGCGCAAGCGGAGATCGCGGCGACCGCGAAGGACATCTCCGCGCAGGTGGCGGGAGCAGCCACCGAGTTGGGCGCCTCGGCGCAGGCCCTGTCGAGCTCGGCCGCGTCGGCGGTCGTCGAGGCCGATCAGGCGGCGGACACCGTGGCCCGCCTCTCGCAGACCAGCCAGCAGATCGATGAGGCCACGCAGCTGATCGGTCGGGTCGCCGCGCAGACCCGGCTCCTGGCGCTGAACGCCACGATCGAGGCGGCCCGGGCCGGCGAGGCCGGCCGGGGATTCGCCGTGGTGGCCAAGGAGGTCAAGGACCTGGCCGACGAGACCACGCGGTCTTCGGAGGAGATCGCCCTGCAGGTACAGGAGGCCACCGACGCCGCGCGCGCGGCCGGTCGAGCGATCTCGACGATCTCGGACGTGATCCGGGAGGTGGACGGCAACGTGGCCGGCATCTCGGACGCGGCGGGCGGCGACGGCGGGCTCTCCTACCTGGCCGAGCTGCTGCATCGCGAGATCGGGCGAATCGGCCCCTGAGCCCTGAGCCCTGGGGCCCGGAGGCCCGGAGGCCCGGAGGCCCGGAGGCCCTGAAGCCCTGAGGGCGTGAGATCCGAGGCCCTGAGTCCGACGGGGGATCCCGGCCGGTGACGTACCGTCGTCGCCGTGCGCTCCCCTTCCACGTCCCCC
>CAKUSI010000483.1 GCA_934678955.1 uncultured Austwickia sp.
GCCAGGTAGCTCAGTTGGTACGAGCGTCCGACTGAAAATCGGAAGGTCGGCGGTTCGACCCCGCCCCTGGCCACCACGAAAACCCCAGGTCAACCCCGGTTGGCACTGGGGCTTTCCTCATTTCGGGCCCCCCTTGCTAACGGCTTTGCTAACAGGCACTCGGACGCCTCGCGCTGGTCCAGAGCCTCCGCGACGACGCTCACGGGGAAGCGCTGGATCGTGCCCTGCGCGCACGACGGGGTGCACGTGTTGGTCGAGATCTGGCCCGTCGCCCGCGCCTCCTTCTGCGCCCAGCCCGTCCATTTCAGGTTTTCGAGGGACTCGTTGCCGTCGGCGCAGGTCAACGTCAGCGTCTTGGGGTGCTGGACGAGGTTGTCGTCGAGGCATTCAGCGATATAGGTGGCCGAGGGTGGGGGCAGGTCGGTCGGCGCGGCGCTCGCTCCCGGCGACAGCGCAGCGGTCGCGACAGCTGGCTGGGCGGACGCCTTGACCGCGGCCGCGGCAACGGGCGCCGGGTCCGGTCGGGCGCACGCGGCCATCATTCCCACCGCCATCGCCGCTGCCGCCACCGACAACACGACCCGTCGTCCTCCGTGCCCACGACGTCGAATCTCTTCCTGACGCATGACCCCCACCTCCGCTGCGAGTTGTTCGTGCGACGAGCCTTCTGCTGGCTGACGTCGTATGAACGACCGTACGAGGCGCCCCTCACAGCGGCGTCACACGCGCCTCACGCCCCCGTCGCATCGTGCACGCCGCCGCACCTGGCACTATCCCGCCCGCACCACCCAGCCCGCTTCACCCAGCCCGCTTCACCCAGCCCGCGCTCTGGCCGCGACGACGTGTCGCTGGCGCCTGTGGCAAGTGGCCTCGTGAACTTGGCTCAGAGTTCACGCGGCGGTTCTCAGACCGTCTGACGTCGGCGCTCGGATAGGCGTGAACACCCCTGAGCCACGGCGTCAGCGTGCGACGCGCACCCAGCGTTCGTCGCGCTCGCCCCCGATGAGGAGCCCCCATGCCCCACCAGACCCTGAGATCTGCGCAGTTCCTGACCATGGCTACCGCCACCACTCTCGCGCTCGCGGCCTGCGGGCAGAGCGCGGCCGCGCCCTCGGGCGATGCGACCGGCGCCGCGAAGGACACGATCGTGGTCGCCGCCGTGCCCGCCGAGGAGTCGGCGAACCTGCAGAGCCAGTTCGACGGCATCAACAAAGAACTCGAGAAGGCGACGGGCAAGAAGGTCACCTTCCAGCAGGCAACCGACTACGCGGCCATCATCGAGGGTCAGCGCGCCGGCAAGATCGACCTCGCGATGTACGGCCCGTTCTCCTACGTCATCGCCCGCGACGGCGGCGTGCCCGTCGACCCGGTCGGCGCGCTCATCGCGAAGAAGGGCGGCGCGCCCGGTTACTACTCGATGGGCTGGGTCAGGGCGGACTCACCTATCACGGACATCCAGGGTTTCAAGGGCAAGAAAACCTGCTTCGTCGACAAGGCGTCGACGTCGGGCTATCTCTACCCCAGCGCGGGGCTGCTCGATGCCGGCATCGATCCGGAGAAGGACATCACACCGATCATGGCCGGTGGCCACGACGCGTCGATGATCTCGGTCATGAGTGGCCAGTGCGACGCGGGTTTTGCCTACGAGGCGATGGAGAGGCAGCTCATCGACAAGGGCACCCTCAGGGCCGGTGACGTGAAGTCGGTGTGGAGGTCCGAGCTCATCGCCGGCTCGCCGATCGCGATGAACACCAAGACCCTCGACGCGGCGACCCAGCAGCAGGTCCGCGACACGATCATCACGCTCGGCAACCAGGACGCCCTTGTCGCTTCCGGGGCGTGTGCGAGCGCTGACAAGTGCCTCCTGCCTGAGGACGCCTTCGGATTCGTCGCGGTCACCGACGCCGACTACGCGGGCATCCGCAAGGTCTGCGATCTCACCAAGGCCGAGGCCTGCAAGGCGAAGGGCTGAGTACGATGACCTCACCGAACCAGCCGACACAGGCGACCCAGAACCAGCATCTTCACCCGGGCGCCCTCGGCGGCGAGACCCAATACGCCGACATCCGGCTCGAGCACGTGACAAAGGACTTCGGGGGCACCCTCGGACTTGACGACGTGACCGTCGCCTTCGAGGCCCAGCGGGTCACGGCCCTGCTCGGCCTCTCCGGCTCGGGCAAGTCGACGCTCCTGCGCCACATCAACGGCCTGATGAAGCCGACGCGTGGCACGATCATTGTGCGCGGTGAGCCGATCGAGAACGCCGGCGGGCGGCAGCTGCACAAGCTGCGCCGGGAGATCGGCTTCATCTTCCAGCACTTCCACCTCGTCGGCTCGATGTCGGTCCTGGAGAACGTGTGCACCGGCACCCTCGGCGCTCTCAAGGGCCCGCGTCTGTCGCTCATGACGTATCCGAAGGCGATCCGCCGCGAGGCTCTCGACCAGCTCGATCGCGTCGGGCTCGCAGATCGCGCCTTCCAGCGCGCCGACACTCTCTCCGGCGGTCAGCAGCAGCGCGTCGCGATCGCCCGCGCGCTCGTCCAACAGCCCAAGATCCTCCTCGCCGACGAGCCGGTCGCCTCGCTCGATCCGGTCTCGGCACAGCAGGTCATGGAGCTCATCACGCGGATCAGCCGGGAGGAGGAGCTCACGGTCGTCTGCACGCTGCACCAGGTGCA
>CAKUSI010000484.1 GCA_934678955.1 uncultured Austwickia sp.
ACCCCAAGCAGATCAACGGCTCGCGCCGCTCGCGCATCGCCAAGGGGTCCGGCGTCACGGTGAGCGAGGTCAACCAACTCCTCGAGCGCTTCGGTCAGGCCCAGAAGATGATGCGCCAGCTGCGTCGCGGCGGCGGCATGCCAGGGATGCCGGGCATGCCCGGAGGAGGCGGCGGCGGTGCCAAGCGCAAGCCGCCGGCCAAGGCCAAGGGCAAGAGCGGCAACCCCGCCAAGCGCGTCGAGCAGGCCAAGGCGATCGAGGCCAAGCGCGAGCAGGCCCGTCAGAATGCCTACGGGGCCGCGTTCGCCACCGGCGACGAGGCGCCCGCCGGACCTGCCGGCGGTGCCTTCGGGGCCAAGGGCGGCGACCAGGCCGCCCAGGCGGCGCAGGCCGCCGAGATGCTCAAGGGCCTCGACCCGAGCAAGCTCCCCAAGGGCTTCGACAAGTTTTTGAAGTAGGCCTTTTCGTCATCGACGAGGGCTTGTGGCGGTTCGATGCCGCGGGGAGACTGGCCGAATCGACTCCTAGGGGGTAGGAGTCCGAACGTGGGGGGCTCCTCATGAGCGACAGTGCCGTGCTGGCTACACGCGAGACAGACATCTCGGGGGATGCAGGTGAGCCGCCGAGGCCGACGGGGCGGACATGGCCGTGGTGGTCTGCGGCCGCAGCCTTCGTCGTGGGCGGTCTGCTCACTGCTGCCGGTGGCGCCCTGCGCTGGTGGGGGCCGCAGCGTCTGGCCAGTCAGACCGCGCGGGAGAACGACGACGCTAACCCGCTGCACATGGGCTTGACCTTCCACGTGCACCCCGGCAGCGGGGAACTCGTCGCGACCGGGCAGATGCTCGTCGCCGTCGGACTCCTCCTGCTCGTCTTCCTGCCGTGGCGCGGTCGCGCCGCGAGGGCGGTGGCCTATCCCACGCTGCTGATCAGCGCCCTCGGCATCGCGGCCGCACCCGCGATGTGGGTGATGTGGTGGGCGCAGGGCAAGCCGACGGCGTCGTTCCCGGGGTGGCGGCCGGAGTTGCCCGACGCCGTCGACCAGCTGTTCGGGTTCATGGCGACGGCGTGGGCCTTGGGGCTCATGGTGCTGCTTCTCGTCTTCGCCGTCGCCCTCGTGCCCCACCCGCGGACGCTCGTCGGGACGATGGAGGAGGCCTGGCGGCGTACGCCGGTCGCCTTCGTCGCTCTCCTGCCGGCCGCCATGCTCTTCGAGATGATGATCTGCTCCGCCGTCTTCGGCATGAGCCACGACGACCCGGTCGGGACGCATGTGCTCTCCGGGACGGCGACCGTCGTGGCCGGTGCTCTGCTCGCGCGCGCCGCGGCCGCGCGACGGCACGCCGACGTCGAGGGCCGTGCCGGGGCGCGGGGTCTGCGGTGGTGGCGCTGGGCCGGGGTGCTCTTCGTGCTCGCCGGAGTCTCGGGCGTCGTCTCCGGATGGCTCTACCCACCCGAGCAGATGATGATGTCCGATGCGCCGTACCCGCCCGCGGTGCGTGTGCTCGGGTGGGTGACGACGGTCCTCGAACTCGGGGGCTACGTCCTCTTCGTCATCGGTCCCCTGCGGGCGCGGCGACGACTCCTCGCCGCGGTGACGGCCCTCGTCGTCCTGTGCGCCGCCAGCGTATTCGTCGCCTTCACGAGCGGCCTCGTGGCGCCGCAGGTGCAGGCCGAGGGCTTGGATCGCGTGGTGTCGCTGATCGACATTCCGTCGCGATTCGGCCTCCTGCCCATGCTCCTCGCGCTGGTCCTCGCGTGGGAGGTCACCCAGACCCGCCCGATCCGCCGCGCCGGTCTCTGCCTTGTCGTCCTGGCCGGATCGACGTCGGTGCTCCTCGCGAGCGTGCCGCAGGCGTTGGGCGCTCACGAAGCACCCGTCCCGCCGATGCTGGGGACCCTCGTCATGGGCCTGGCGCTGTGGATCGCCGCGCACCCACCCACCGATGACGCAGCGGACTCGACTACCTCGCCCGGCGTGCGGGTCACCTGAGTCGCCCGCAGCGGCTGCACGAGGCGGCCGCTGCGGGCGAGCAAGGGCGTCAGGCGCTCGCCTGACGCATCTCCTCGTTGAGCTTGCGGGCCAGGGCGGTCAGGCCGCTCGCGCCGGTGACGGCCTCGGTCATGCCGATGACCTTGGCGTCGATCTCGCTGATCGTCTCGGTGATGACGCGGATCGCGGCGGCGGCGTCGGCGGCCGCGCGCTGGACGGCCGCGACCTGGCGGGTGATGTCCTCCGAGCTCTGCGTCGTCTCCCCGGCGAGGTCCTTGACCTCCCCGGCGACGACGGCGAAGCCCTTGCCGGCCTCGCCCGCGCGGGCCGCCTCGATCGTCGCGTTGAGCGCGAGGAGGCGCGTCTGGCCGGCGACCCCGCTGATGACCCGGACGGCCTGCTCGATCTGCGCGCTCGCGGTCTCCAGCGTCGTCATCGTCTCCAGGGCGTTGCTCGCCTCCTGGACGGCCTCGGTTGCCGAGCTCGACAGGGCGCTCGCGGAATCGCTGATCTGGATCGCGGCGGCGGCCACGTCCGAGGACGCGTCGCTGGCGGCCTCGACGAGTCGGCGGCGCGCGACCTGGTCGGCCTCGATCTTGCGCCCGACCTCGATCATGCCGGTGCGCGCCTCGTTGATGCGTTGGGCACCCTCGCGGAAGCGCCCGGGCATGCCGCGCAGGAGGAACTC
>CAKUSI010000485.1 GCA_934678955.1 uncultured Austwickia sp.
CCGCGAACACGGCCACGAGCCGGATGGCGCTCGAAGAGATCCTGCACGCCTACCGACTCTCCCAAGTGCTCATCACGGCGACGGAGCTCGGTGTCTTCGAGGCACTGCACGCCGGCCCGCTGAGCCGAAGCGAGGTGGCGGAGAGGTGCGGCGCGGACCCCGTACGGCTGGGCCCGCTCTGCGACGCGCTGGTGGCGATGGACCTCCTTCGCGAGGGACCCGACGGTTGTGCTCCCGGGCCGCTCGCGCAGGCACACCTCATGCCTGATGCGCCCTCCTCCCTCGTGCGGTGGGTCCGCTCGGAGGCGGGCAAGATGCAGGACTTCGCCGGTCTGACGCAGGCCCTCTCCGCTCCGGGGAGGGCGAGAGATGGGGCACCGGGCGAGGTGTCCCGCCCGCAGCAGTCGGGCCTGGCGGATATCGCGCGCGACAACGCCGCCTCGGTGGCCACCGCCGTCGACGCGCTGATCCCGGGGGGCCGCGGGAGGCTGCTCGACGCCGGGGGCGGCCACGGGGTCTACTCCGTCGACCTCGTCTCAACGCTCCCCGGCTGGACCGCGGTAGTGGCGGACCGCCCCTGCGCGCTGGAGGTGGCCGCGGCGACGATCGAGGCGGCCGGAGTCGGCGACCGCGTGAGCACGCGCGAGGCGGACCTCCTGGAGGGCGGGCTGGGGAAGGACTTCGATCTCGCCTTCCTCTTCATGGTGCTCTGCGGTTACGCCCATGAGGAATCCCTGCGGGTCGTACGCAACATCCGCGACGCGCTCCGGCCGGGTGGCTGGCTGCTCATCCGGGCCTTCTACTGGCGTGATCCGTTGGAGGAGGCCATGTTCAGCCTGAAGCACCTGCTGCACCCCGACGGTGCCCCTGCCCTCACCCGCGCGCAGGCCGTCGACCTGCTCGCGGAGGCCGGCTTCACGGAGATCCACCTGCTCGACGAAGCGGGCGCTGAGCCTGGCTCCCTGCTCGCCGCGCGCCGTCCCGAGGCCACCCGATGAACCCCTGGGCGCCCCGTCCATCGGTGACGACCCAGCCATCGGTGACGACCCAGCTATCCGTGACGACCCAGCTATCCGTGACGGGCCAGCACGCGGCGGCTGGCATCACGCGGCGCTCCCTCCTGGCGCTCGCGGGCCTGGCCGGGGCGGGCCTCGCGGTGGCCGCCTGCTCTGCCGGCGCCTCTCCCGGCGGCTCGCCGTCGCCCGTCGCCCGCCGCGTGATGCGGCTCGCGGGGGCGACGAACGCCGGGTATCCCAGCCCGTACGGGATGACGCACGGCGGCTATCAGCCCATGAGCATGCTGTTTGACACCCTGGCCTGGGCCGACGAACGCGGCCTTCAGCCCTGGATGGCCGAGTCGGTCGAACCCGGCGCCGACCTGACCACCTGCCGGGTGCGCCTCCGCGAGGGCCTGACCTGGAGCGACGGCAAGCCGGTGACCGCCGCGGATGTCGCCTTCACCGCTCGCTACACGAAGGAGCATCCCCTCGCCTGGTCCGTCGATACCCAGGTCATCGAGGACGTGGAGGTCAGAGGAGACCGGGAGCTGGTGTTTCGGACCCAGCCGTACGCCAGCTTCGCGCGCAATGTGCTCGGCGCGATGCCGATCGTGCCGCAGCACATCTGGGAGTCGGTCGGTGACCCGGCCACGAAGCAGGACGAGGCGGCCCTGGTCGGCAGCGGGGCGTACCGGCTCGAGTCCAGCGATATCGGCAAGGGATCGTTCCGCTTCGTCGCCCGTGACGGCTACTTCCTGGGGAAGCCGTACGTGGAGCAGGTGGACTTCGTGCCGGTCAGCGACGAGCTCGTGGCGCTGCGCGCGGATCAACTGGACGTGGCCAGCGTGGACGCCAACGCGTCACCCGAGGTGCTCGACACGTTCCGGCAGGACTCCGGGACGTACGCGATCGCCGAGGCGGGGGGCGCCACCGCCACAGCCCTGTTCCTGAACCTGGAGCAGGACCCCTTCCGCGACGCGACGATCCGTCAGGCGATCGCCCGGGCCGTCGACCGCCGGGCTTTCGTGGACCGGTTGCTCGGCGGGAGGGGCGAGGCCGGCAACCCCGGTTTCCTCCCCCCGGCGAACCCCTTCTACACCGATCAGTCGTCGGTCGCGCCGCGCGACGTCGACGAGGCCCGGCGCCTCATGGCGGGCCGGACGCTCACCGTGCCCACCCTGGTGGCCGGGAACACCGCCCGGGCGGGCGAGCTGCTCGCCTCGCAGCTATCCGAGATCGGCATCACCCTGCAGATCCAGGCGCTGGAGTTTCCCGCCCTGCAGACGAGGGCCGCAGCGGGCGGCTATCAGGCCGCGGTCATGGGTTTCGGCGGCCTGCATTCGGACCCGACGTTCGTTCTGGGCTTCTTCGACGGGCGCCGCCCCAAGAGCAAGTCCTTCACCAAGGTGCACGGGTTCAACGACCCGACGTACAACGCACTCCTCGACCAACAGAAGGTGACCGGCGACGAATCGCAGCGGCGCGAGGTCATCGCCCGGATGCTCCGGATCATCGCCGAGCAGTCGCCGATGGTGCCGCTGTATCACCCGACCAGGACCATGGTCTACCGCACGTCGGTCGTGGACAGCCTCTACTACACGCCCGGCGGGTTCGCGGGCGGGAACCCTGGGGGGGTGAACAAGGCGGCGCTCATCACCGGGATGACGTCGGGCACCACCG
>CAKUSI010000486.1 GCA_934678955.1 uncultured Austwickia sp.
CGGCGGTCCGGCACAGGCTCGCTTCTCCGGCGTGGACTCGGTTCTTCGGTGCGGGCCCGGCGTATGCGGCGTGGACGCTGCTGTAGCAGGTTCCGCGCCGAGGAGCCGGTGTCCCGGTCGAAGTAGCGGGTCCGCATCGGCAGGATCTCGTCAACGCCCGTCGGGGTCGCGGTATCCCGGCAGGCGGTCTCTTCGGCAGGCACCGAGAGCGCGTACGGGGGAAAGGCGGTGGCATACGGCAGAGCGTCCAAGACACCTATTCATACGGTCGTATTGGACGCCGCCGGATTCTTTCCCGCCGGAAGTTTATGGGCGTTCGACTCGAAGAATTGGCCGCTGTTGGGCATCTGACCTGCGATGTAGCAATTCATGATGAATTCGGAATTGCTGCCCTAAAGGCTTTAACGCGAGCGCCTAGGGACGATAGTACGGGCAGAGTGACCCGACGCCTGCCTTATCGTGCACGGCCGAGACGGCCAGCGCCTCACCCGGCGCGGTCTGGGCCACGGAAAAGACACATACCTCGTAGGAACAACCGGAAGGAGGATCGTGCGGACCACCACCAGCGCCGCAGGCGCGAATCTCGACGGGACCGCCGGGCTTATCCCCTCTGCGGAACGACCCGAGAGCGTCGCCACGATCACCGAGCTCATGCGCGTCCGTTGCCTGGACATCGCCGATTTCGCGGACGGCCTGGCTGCTCGCTTGCTGTCCGAGACCTCGCGGGACGGCCGCGGAGCCGACGACGACTACTTGCGCGGCTACGCCCGCGCCATGCAGGACCTGTCCGACGCGCTCCGCATCGAGGGCAGCTTCCCCGGCTGACGTGCCAGATCCCGGGCCTGGACCCAGACTGGGGCTTTCTAAGTCCAGATCTAGACCTGAACCCGGCTGGACACCCTTCCGTCGGCTCTTCTGGCCGGCCGGCCCAGGGCCGTCTGACGGGCCGCTCGATCACCGGCGGGCGCGAGAGCGCCGACGCGAGTGGGATGCTGGGCTCGCCATGAGCGACCTCGTCATCACCAGCCCCGCGAATCCACGCCTGCGCGACGTCCTCGCCCTTCGTCGGCGCAGGATCCGTGACGAGCGAGCGCTCAGCCTCGTCGAAGGCCGCGAGGAGCTCACGCTCGCGCTCGACGCCGGCGCACGGCCGCAGGCCCTCTACTGGTGCCCCGAGCTGTGGGGCCCACAGGATCACACCGACGTGATCGACCGGGTGCGCGGCACCGGTGGGCAATGCGTACGCGTCTCGCGGGCCGCGTTCGAGAAGATCGCCTACCGGCAGGGTCCCGACGGGTTCCTCGCCGTGCTGCCGGCGGCCTCCCGCCCGCTGGCCGACCTGGACCCATACGGCGTCCACCACCGCCTCCAGCCCCGCGACACCGACACCGCCACCGGCCCGCTGGTCCTGCTCTGCCAAGGCGTGGAGAAGCCCGGCAACCTCGGCGCGATGCTGCGCACCGCCGACGCCGCGGGCGTGGCCGCCGTCATCGCCGCCGACCCGGTCACCGACTGGGGCAACCCCAATCTGGTGCGGGCCAGCAAGGGCACCGTCTACTCCGTGCCCGTCGCCGCCGACACCGGGCCGGCCTGCCTGGACTGGCTCTCCGCGCACGCCATACCCATCGTCGCGCTCACCCCCGGGGGGGACGCGGACTACGCGGACGTCGACTACACCGGGCCGGTCGCGCTCGCCGTCGGCGCCGAGAAGACCGGGCTGACCGATCTTGTCCTCGCCGCTGCCGCGCATCGCGTGGTGATCCCGATGGCCGGGCGGGCGGATTCGCTCAACGTCGCCACGTCGGCAGCCGTCGTTCTCTATGAGGCGGTCCGCCAGCGGCGACGCTGATCGGACGGATCGGTCTTGGTAGGCAGGACCGCGCGGTTACACCCCATAGGGGCTATGGGAGAGTGAGCGCCATGCCAATCGACCACGTGTCCTACGCGGCCGAGCCGGATGGCGCGCGGGCGACCGGTGAACGCCTGGCCGCCCGGCTGCAGGCGGACTTCCGCAACGGGGGGATCCACCCGCAGTTCGGCACCCGCAACGTCATCATCCCGCTGGCCCAGGGGCGCTACGTCGAGGTGGTCGAGCCGCTGGAGCACCCTGCGACGGTGCGGGCTCCCTTCGGCCAGGCCGTTCGTCACGTATGCCAGGCCGGCGGCGGGTGGCTGACGTGGGTGGTGCGCGTGTATGACCTGCCGACCCACGCCTGGCGGTTGCAGCGCGAGCTGGCCGAGGGGCAGCGGGTGTTCCCCGACGGCCGCTGCCTGGAATGGATGGAGATCGGGCCGCCGAGCCTGCTGGGCAGCCCGCACCTGCCGGTGTTGGTGCAATACATGAACCCCGAGCTGCACCCGTCACTTGCGGCCGGCGTTGAGCCCCGCTCCGCGATCAAGGAGGTTACGGTCGCGGGTGACGTGGAGGAGATCCGCGACTGGCTGGGGCCGGCGGCCGAATCCTGCCCAGGGGACGTGACGTTGCGGCTGGAGCCCTGCCCGACGCGGACGGGCCTGGCCGCGGTCAGCTTCGACACCCCGCACGGCGTCGTGACCATCTGATCCCGCGATCTCTCGCGCTCGGCGAACGCTCGGCGGACACTTGCCGCCCATGGGCGGGAGTCGTATGGGGGTGGCTGGGGTTTCGTGGTCGTTTG
>CAKUSI010000487.1 GCA_934678955.1 uncultured Austwickia sp.
GTCACAGGCACCGTGATTGCAGCCCGCACGGTTCAGCCCGGCGAGCCGGGAACAGGGGCCTTCGCAAGGTCCCGAGAACAAGGAGCTTTCATGAACGAGCCACGGGATCTTGACGACAAGAAGGGGGGACAGCCGGGCGGGACAGCGTCGTCGTCGGCTTTCTCTCGCTCAGGGACCGGAACCCGGGTCGGCGAGGGTGCCCCCGAGATCCGGGAATCCCTGAAGTCACTGGGCGCAACTGCCACGAATCTGACCGAGGGGGCCAAGGGCGAAGCCGGGAAATACGTCGAATCGCGTGTCGAGCAGGGTGCTTCCGGCGTCAAGGCTGCTGCCGACGCTGTCGAGGAGGCTGCGCGGTCGGTGCGGGAAAAGCATCCGGACGGAATGGCCGCGAGCCTGTCCGACTACGCGATTGACGCCGCGCATCGCGTGAGCGAGTTCGCAGAGAGTCTGCGCGGCCGGAGTGTGGATGAACTCGCTGGTGACGTGCGCAGCATGGCGCGCAACAATCCAGCGGTCTTTCTGGCCGGTAGCGTTGCAGTAGGTTTTGCATTGGCGCGGTTCCTGCGTGCAAGCGGCGCAGTTCGACCGTCGGACGGCTCAGGCTCGTACGCAGGCGCGTCGGGCAATCTCGCCACGTGGGGGCGACGCGAAGGCGAGCAATCCGACCGTCCGTACGGGCAGCAACGCTCGAGCGCTACGGCCCGCGACAACCGCTCGTCGGTACCGGCCCAGTCCACCTACGGTCAGCGCGCAGGCGGCGCCGCCGGGGCGAGCGCCGGGCTGGGTGGGGATTCACGCTCCCCGGCTTATGCCGGGCCGAGTTCGACGCCCGGGACTGGCTCCGCGCAGTCGCCGGACCGAACGACGAGTCCCCCGGGCGCGTCGCTCGGCAACTCCTCCAGTGGTGCCACCGGCGTCAATCCCTCCTCGGGCGCTTCCGTCGGTAAGCCGGGAGAAGCGGGGGGCCTCGCATGACGTCGAATACCGATCCCCGCATCAGCGCAGCCGGCGGCGAGCGTTCCGCACTCGACCCGCGACAGCCGGTGGACGCCCGAGGCGTCCCGGTCGGGCCTGCCGCAGAGGCCGACCGCTCCGATGTGTCCATCGCAGGGTTGCTGCGCAGTCTGGCCGACGACACCACCTCGCTGGTATCGAAGGAACTGTCGCTCGCGCGCGCTGAGGTGGGTCGCTCGCTGGACGAGACGAAGGCCGCTGTCGCATCGCTTGCCATCGGAGCCGGCGTTGCCTTTTCCGGGTTCCTCGTATTGCTGGCGTCCCTCGTGTATGCGCTTGTTGAACTCGGCGGTTTCGCTCGCTGGTCCGCGGCGCTCATCGTGGGCGCCGTCGTCACGGTCGTTGGCCTGGTGCTGCTCGCGTCGGCACGCTCGAAGCTGGCGGCGTCGAACCTGGTGCCCGACCGGACGCTTCACTCACTGCAGAAGGACCAGGACATGGTCAGGAGCAAGGTGTCATGAACGAACGTCAAGTCGATCGCGATCCGGTCACGGTACCGGTTTCGCCAACCGAAGAAGCTGCATCGTCCTCCGCGTCCGATCCGGCGCGCCTGGAACGCGAGATCGATCACACGCGCGCGCGCATCTCGCGCACGGTCGACGCGCTGGAGGACAAGCTGTCGCCGCGCGAATTTGCCGACCAGGCCCTCGATCTGGTGCGAAGCCGCGGCGGAGAGTTCGCGACCAATCTCGTCGACCAGGTGCAGCGCAATCCCCTTCCCGCAATCGTCACGGCTGCGGGTTTGCTGTGGTTGATGTCCGCTTCGAATCAGCCTGCTCCGACCGGCAACCGCTGGCGTGACCGAGACCACGCGTATCGGGGATGGGATCGCCACGACCCGAGTCTGGGCGAGCGCCTTCGCGAAGGCGCAGAGCGTGTGGGCGATGCGTTGGGACTGCGCGGCGGTTCGGACGGCGATCGCGGCCCCTCGTCAGGCTGGTCCCGCGACTCCGGTCAGCGCGATGTCACGCGCGGCGGCACCCCAGGGGTCTACCGCACCGGCACAGGTCAGTATGGCGGCGCGTCAAGCGCGACCGGGTCAACGGAATCCGGGATCAAGTCCGCAATCGACAGCGCGCGCGAGACGCTTGATGATGCTACGGACAGGGCCGGCGAGATGGCGGAGGGGCTGAGGGAAAGGAGCCGCGAGGCCGTGGATTCGGCGGGTCGGACCATGCGCGACGCCGGCCATCGCATGCGCGAGGGCATGCAGGACGCGTACGACCACGTGCGCGACGATGCCGAATGGGCGGCTCACCGGATCCGGCAGGGCTCCGACCGCCTGCAGGGCGAAGTGGCTCGCATGCTCGAGGAGCAGCCCGTGGTGGTAGGCGCGATCGGGGTGGCTATCGGTGCGGCCCTGGGGGCGATGCTTCCGTCGTCCCGGCTCGAGAACGAGTGGATGGGCGACGCCAGCGACCGAGTGACGTCTCGGGTGACCGACGCTGCCAGCGAGGGTTTCAACGACGTGCGCGAGCGCGTTGCCGAGGTGGTGGACGAGACGGTCCATGCGGTGGCCGACAAGGCTGACGAAGCACTCGGCCGTAGTTCGACCGATGCGAAGAACCCGACCGCGGCTGCCGAGGGCACCGGGCGTTCCAGCGCCTCGGCTGCCCCTGACGGTCCCGCAGGGTCTCCG
>CAKUSI010000488.1 GCA_934678955.1 uncultured Austwickia sp.
CCGTACGAGAGCTCGGGCCGGAAGTCCCCGGCGGGATAAGTCACCTCGCACAGCACGGCGGCCCCCTGGATCTCGGTGAAGTGCACCGGCACGCCCAGGGACGGCGTCGTCGTGCCCCACCGGCCCGGCCCGATCGCCAGATAGGACTCGCCCTTGAGCGCCTGGTTGATGCGGCCGATCCGCCGGGCCACGGCGTACCGGTCCTGCTGGCCGAGAACGAGGTACGCCTCGGGCCGCACCATGACCACGTACTCCAGCGGCAGGCGCACGTTCCCGCCCATGAAGTGCCCGACCGTCGCGAACAGGCCGCCCTGCGCGGACTGCGCGTCGGGCATTTCCACGGCCTTGCCGAGGCCGCGCGTCTGTAGCGGCCGGCATTGGACGAGGTTGATGCGGGGTTCCCCGGTGCCGGCGAAGTTCACGGTGAACTCGACGTCGACCGGATGGGCGTAGGCGCCCGACACGGTGTGGAGCAGGTCCCGCAGGAGGCCCGGCACGTCGGTGTCGGCCAGCAGCCCCGCGAAGTCCAGGCTCTGCGGGGTCTTGTCCGGCCAGCGGCCGAGCGCGCGCAGCCGCCGCAGGGCCGCCTCGTCCCGGCTGAAGAAGAGGCCGTGGTCGGCCTTGATGTCGAGGTCGGCGACCGTGCCCGCGGGGATCGTGACGAGCCCGTTGTCCTCCAGGTCGAGCACGTCCACCCCGTGCTGGCTGAACCGGGCGGCGTCCGCCTCGTCGATGCGCGAGCGTCGGGTCGGATCGTCCAAGGCGACGATACGGGCGTAATCCCGCGTCGTCCGGTCGACCGCGCGGGTGCCGAGGCCGAGGACAAGCCGGACCATCCCCGCCGAGGAGTCGATCGCCGGATCCCAGACGTACAGGTTGGCGGAGTTGCCCACCCCTGCGGCGTGCGGGAAGAAGTAGCGGCCGTGGTGGTCCCCCGACACCCGTTGGATCAGCACGGCCATCTGCTCGTCGAGGTCGGCCAGCCCGCGTTCCTGCCGGTAGCGCAGGGCTTCCGGGCTCATCGAGCTGGCGTAGACCGTCCGCACCGCGTCCTCCAACGCGGCCAGCCGGTCTTCCGGGCCGCCTTGGTTCGCGCAGAACACGCTCTCGTACTTGCCGGCGAAGGCGTTGCCGAAGTTGTCCTCCAACAGCGAGGAGGACCGCACGATGATCGGGGACGCGCCGAAGTACTCCAGCATCTGCAGGAACTGTTCGCGCACCGGGCGCGGGAAGCGACCGCGCGTCAGCAGCTCGTGCAGCTGGGCGCCGGCGCTCTCGTAGCCCTCGCTCGTGCGCTGCCGGGTCCAGGTCTTCCACCATCCGTTGGCGACGATATAGGTGTAGAAGAGGTCGGAGCCGAGGAAGTACGAGTCGTGCGGCTCGAGCCGCTCGGCGAACCGCTCGGACGCCTGGCTCGCCAGGATCGCCCGCGCCAGGAGCATGCCGACGCTCTTCCCTCCGATGTACCCGCTGCCGATCACCCGTGAGGCGATCGCGACGAGGTCGGGCAGCCCCACGTGTCGCCGCGCCAGATCGACGATCCGACCCTCACGCCCGATCAGCACCGAGCGCAGCACACCGGCCGCCCGCTCCTGCGCGGCCTCGTCGGCCACCATCGCGTCGCGCCCTTGTTGCACCAGGGCCAGCCAGGGGTCGACCGGCTGCAGGGTCCGCTCGATCGACGCGAAGAGGCGCGCCGCGTCGGTGCTGGAGGTGATCGAGTACGCCTCGTCCCCCGCGATCCTGTGCGGGAAGAACATGGTCGGCGAGTGCCGGCCCCAGACCTTGAGCGGGTGGACGTAGGTGTCCTCGTCCACCTGGTTCAGGTCCAGCAGGACCTGGGTGGTCTCCCGGATGCCGGCGATCGTGTCGAAGGTGTGCCGACCGCGCAGCATCGCGAAATAGGCGACCGTGTCGAGTTCGTACAGGTAGGGGCAGGTGACCTTGAAGAAGTTCATCACCATGAGGTCCGCGTGCCAGTCGTCGAGCAACTCGGTGAGGCAGTCGAACACGTAGAACGACCCGAGTCCCTCGGCGGTGATGATCTCGTGGACGCTCCGAGCGCAGGTCTCGAACCCCAGCGACGCGTCGACGCGATGCACGGAAACGCCGCGCAAGTCGTCGATCAACTCGTCGTGGTCGGCGAACCGGACGTACACCAGTCGTCGCCCGTCACGGCGGGCCTGGGCGACGAAGGGCTCGACCATGCGCCGGTAGGCCGCGACCGTGTCCACCTGCCACACGACGTTGTCGCCGAGCCGGAGCCCGTCGATCACCTGATCGAGCCCGCCGACTCCGGTGCTGGCCCAGGTGTAGTTGGCCATCGGGAAACCCCTCGCCTCTGGTCGGGCGCGGGCGGCCGGACGGTCGCCGCTGCCTCGCGGTGTCGACCCTAACGGGCCGCCACGCCCGTGAGCCAGGACACAACCCTCCTCGTCGAGTCCTTGTGGAGAGCCCACAAGGACTGATGTCGCCGCCGGCTGGCGCGAGCCCTAGAATCGCCCGATGAGCACCGGAGCGCCGCGGCGCGCCGCCGCCTCGCAGGAGACGATCCGGGCGGTCGAGCGCAGCGCGAATCGGTTGACCACCGCGGCGTACAGGCACATGGAGGAACACCTCGACTGGTACGCGGCCCTGTCCGCCCACGAGC